>JAZRNP010000097.1:0-4749 GCA_045648225.1 Victivallaceae bacterium
TACTGCTCGGCTCCCTTCGCCCGCGCTCAATTTCTACAGCGCGTCCGCCGGCTGTTGACCGGCGGTTCGCTCAGTTCCGCCGTCGTCCTTCGGACTATGGCGGGACAAGCCAGCCTTTGCGCGCCTTGTCACGGCGTAATAAAATGAAGCCGGATCGGCGGCAACCGCCTCGCAAAACTTTTCCAAACGGGAGGATGCTTCCATACCCCGCGCCATTCACAAAAACAACAAATTTAAAAAATTATTGTATTACCGTGAATGTTTTTTTGAATTTCCCGCTGGATGGATTAGCATCCCTTTATATTAAGCGACTTGCAAAAGTTTTAATCATGATGTATATTATACATAGGTACATTTTTTTAACACAAAAATTTGATGGAGATTTTTTGTTGTGAGAAAAGTTTTTTCACCCGACTGCAGTCGGGTAAAGCCGCATGGCTTTACCCTCATTGAGCTTTTGGTGGTCATTGCTATTATCGCCATTCTGGCGGCGATGCTGCTTCCGGCGTTGCAAAGTGCCCGTGTGCGAGGCCAATCCTCCAGCTGTGTGAACAACCTCAAGCAATTGGTTTCAGCATCCGGAATGTATGCCAGTGACTACGACGATTGGATGGTTCCCAATCGCATGGGAACAGACACCAATGCCTGGTTTATGATTTTTTACCGTAACAAGTATGCTCAGGAATTGTGCTCCCGTCGCGGTAGTGATGGCAAGGTAGAGGGCGCTACCCCAACTTGTCCGGGAACGGAGCGCTTGGCCGGCAAAATTGCTACTAATAATGGGAAAGACTTCAATAGCCTCTATAACAGCAGTGGAAAAGTGAATCCTCAGTATGGCGGCTATGGTCGCGATAATAAAATCGGTGCATTTTTGAATGAATCTGGCAAAGGGTGGATCGGTCAGAAGATTGCCCAGTTCCGTTGGCCCAGTCATAAGTGGAATTTTATGGATGCTGCCAAAGGCTGGATGTCGGATAGCTGTGGTTATTGGGGAGATGGAACTTTAGTGAACCCGACGGGTTATATCGGTATCATCTGGCAGGCGCACAACAAAGCAGCCAATTTTGCATCAGTAGACGGTCATGTCGAAAGTCATAAATTTTTCCCCGGCGGAAACTACACCTACCAGATAGGTGTCGGTAAAATCAAGAATGTTGAATATTACTTTCGCGGCAGAAATTTCCGTGGTACCGATGAAAAAGACACGAATGTCTATAAATGATGGTGTTTGGTATGAATAAGTTTAAATGTGCTTTATTTCTCTTGCTGGCGGTGTCGGCGATCGTTTCGTTTGCTGCCGGTAAGGAAAAATTTGTTTCTCCCCGGACGATCCTGTGGACGCAGGAAGTTCAGGATGAATTTTCCAAACCTCTGCTCAAAGATGAGTGGCGGGATGAGGTGCTCAAATCGGTGAACTGGGACTATCCCGGTCTGGAAAATGCTAAAAAAGCTTATGTCGCCGTTGTTGACGGAAAGGAGATGTATGCCCAGCATTATTACTGGGACGGTCGTTATTACAAGAGCAGTAAAGAGGAATGATTTTCTGTTGTTTGTTATTAGGAATAAACAGCATTATTGTATCCCTTTGCTTCCCGGCCAGTGTTCTTAACTGCATTGGCGCACTCTGTCGTTTTGGTTCGTTGCAAAATGAGATAATCGCAAATTTTTAAATACAATTGAGGAGAATTATGAAATACAAACACTTTACTTTGATAGAGTTGCTGGTGGTTATTGCCATTATCGCCATTCTGGCAGCAATGCTGCTCCCGGCTTTGCAAAGTGCCCGGGCCCGTGGTCAATCTTCCAGTTGCGTTAATAATCTCAAACAGCTGGTTTCGGCATCAGGAATGTATGCCAGTGATTATGATGACTGGATGGCTCCCAACCGGATGGGGACGGATACAAATGCGTGGTATATGATTTTTTACCGGAATAAATATGCTAATGAGCTTTGTTCACGCCGTTCTGCCAAAAATGGCAAGATCGAGGGTTCTACTCCGACTTGTCCGGGAACAGAGCATCTTGACGGTAAAATTGCTACAGCCAAAGGCAAGAGCTTCAACAGCTTTTTTGATAGCGATGGCGATGTCGATTCGAAATACGGCGGTTATGGCCGGGATCGTTACATTGGTGGTTTTATTGATGAATCCGGTAAAGGCTGGATTGGTCAGAAAATTGCCCAGTTCCGCTGGCCCAGTCAGAAATGGAACTTTATGGATGCTACCAAAGGCTGGATGGCTGAAAACTGTGATTACTGGGGTGATGGAACTTTATCGAGGCCAAACAGTTACATCGGTATTATCTGGACTGCTCACAACAAAAGTGCCAATTTCGCATCAATTGATGGGCATGTTGAAAATCACAAATATTTTCCCGGCGGGGCTCAGGTTCAAAAAGCGAATATCGGTAAGATCAAGCTGGTTGAATATCACTTCCGAGGCAGAAATTTCCGTGGAACCGATGAGTCTGAAACCAATGTTTATAAGTAAGGTGATTTAAATGAAGTGTGCTAAATATATTTTCTCTGCGGCGTTGGTTGTGACAGCCATCGTTGCCTTTGCTGCCGGTAAGGAAAAATTTGTTTCTCCCCGGACGATCCTGTGGACGCAGGAAGTTCAGGATGAATTTTCCAAACCTCTGCTCAAAGATGAGTGGCGCGATGAGGTGCTCAAATCGGTGAACTGGGACTATCCCGGTCTGGAAAATGCCAAAAAACTGTATCTCGCCGGAGATAAAAATGGTGCGGCGATCGCTTTTGCCAAATATCTGCGCCGCCGTCCGATTCCGGGACTTTTTCAGGAAAATCTCCGGAGCGTCGATAAAAGACGCGCTTACGAGGGCGTGAATTATATTTGGACTTACGGTGCCAACAGCCACCAGTTCCCCAATCAGAAGATCGATTGGAGTTACAATAAGACCAAAGAAATTCCCGGCATGACCGACTGGGAGTGGCAGTGGCAGTTGAACCGGATGCGCTGGTTCGCTGCAATGGCGGCGGCGTATCAGAGAGACAAAGATCCCCGCTGGGCGACCGCCTTTGTCCGACAGCTGCGTTCCTGGGCCGCCGTCTGCGGTCCGGCTCCGGCGGCGCACGCCAACGGCCGGGATTCGATCTGGCGCGGTATTGAACAGGGATTGCGTCTTGCCAACTTCTGGGCTCCGGCTTTCTACGGATTTTTGAGTGCTCCGGAATTCAAGGACGAAGATATCATTCTCTACTGCTATCTCGGGCTCATCCAGAGCCGCCATCTGCAGAAATTCACCAACACCGGCAACATCTACGTTATGGAGATGAATGGTGTTCTCACATTCAACTCCATGTTCCCGGAATTTACCGAATCCAAGGCCGCCCGTGCTCTGGCGATCAACGGACTTTACACCAATGTCAACAAAATGCTGCTGCCGGATGGTTTCCTCAATGAGTTGACCAACAGCTATCACGGCGGAGTTATCAGCGATATGCTCCATGCGTTCCGCATTGCCAATGACTGCGGCGTGGGCAGCGAACTGCCCAAAGACTTCATCGCACTTCTGGAACGGGCCTACGATGCTCAGGTTCACATGATGACCCCGGCATTTGATATGCCGATGACCAACGACAGCCGCCATGTCAATTTGAGTGACCGTTTTGCGGCGGCGGTGAAATACTTCCCGCACCGGGACGATTTCAAATGGGTCTGCTCCAACCGCAAACAGGGCAAGGCTCCGGAATATCTTTCGACCTTCATGCCGTGGGCGGGATTTGTCATTATGCGTGAATCGTGGGACAGAGAAGCCAGTTATCTGTGCTTTGATATCGGTCCACTCGGTATGCGTCACCAGCATCAGGATAAACTCAATATCGCCATCTGGAAAGGTCAGGATATGCTGCTTTACGATGATGGCGGCGGCAGCTATGCCCGGAGCATGGTTCGCAAATACACGATTTCCAGTCTGGCGCACAACCTGATTTCGGTTGACGGCAAATGGCAGTCCACGCCCACCATCGACAAGTTCCGCATTTTGAGCGAACCTCTGAAAGATGTTCTTGTTTCGGATGGAAAAACTGATTATTCCAAAGGAATTTTTGATCAGGGCTGGGGCCGCGGCAAAAATGGCAGCAACAATATCGTCAAACAGGAACGTCAGGTGCTTTATCTGCGTCCCAACATCTTTGTGGTGCTTGACCGGATGATCCCGACGGCGCGCGGAGCCAAAAAGCCGCACGTTTATCAGGCTCGCTGGCACGTCGATACTCTGGAACTGCTTCCTGCGCTGAAAGATCATCCCGCTTTGATCACCACGGCCAAATCCAGCATCAGCAACAAAGATAACGAACGTGCACGCAAGAACCGCAACCGTCTGATCGTGGCTCCGCTTTTCAGCAAAAATCTCAAGCTTGACACCGTTTCCGGCAAATCCAAAGGTGATTGGACGGAATTGGGTGGTGTTTATGCGGTGCATCCTTTCCGGGTGACGACGACGATCACGCACACGCTGCCCCGTGCCAAAGGCGAACAGCGTTTTCTCACCATGTTTGTGACCTTGGACAACAAAGAAGCCAATCCGCTCAAGTCCATTGTTCAAAAAGGAAACACCGGAGCGGTGGTTGAATTCACTGACGGCAAAAAATTGGAAGTTTCGATCGATAAAAACGGCAAACTTTCTGCAGTTATAAAGTGAGGTTGTTTTAATGTTCAAAAAAATCGGTTTTCTGTTGGTTCTGGCGGGGTGTGCTGCCGGGGTGGTTCGCGGCGACGAACTTGATCA
>JAZRNP010000098.1:0-13042 GCA_045648225.1 Victivallaceae bacterium
ATGGCTACGATCCGACTTGGGTCCGTCCGTCGATGTATATCGGCGATACCGGAGTCCGGGGTCTGCACCACCTGGTCTACGAAGTAGTTGACAACTCCATTGACGAAGCTCTCGCCGGTTTTGCCAGCGATGTCAAAGTCATCATCCGGGCCGACAACTCCATCACCGTCGAAGACGACGGCCGCGGTATCCCGGTGGATATGCACCCGACTGAAAACAAACCTGCTGTCGAAGTCGTGCTGACCGTGCTCCATGCCGGCGGTAAATTCGACCACAACAGCTACAAGGTTTCCGGCGGTCTGCACGGTGTCGGTGTCTCCTGCGTGAATGCTCTTTCCGATTGGATGGATGTCGAAGTCTGCCGTAACGGAAAAGCTTATGCCATCAGCTTCAAACGGGGTGTCACCTCCAGACAGCTGACCGAAATCGGAACCACTGCCAAACGGGGAACCAAAGTATCTTTCAAACCGGACGGAACCATCTTTCCGGACACGGTTTACGTCTGGGATACCCTCGCCAAACGCCTGCGGGAACTGGCATTTCTGAACCGGGGCATCCACATCACCCTGACCGATGAACGTGACATTTCTTCCGGAGCTCCCCGCAGCGAACACTTCCATTATGAAGGCGGTATCAAAGAGTTTGTCGCCATTCTCAATACCGACCGGGAAGTCATCAACCCCGAAGTGATCTATTTCCACCGGGAACGTGCCGGAATCGATGTGGAAGTCGCCATGCAGTACACGGCGCACAACACCTTTGAAAATATCCACACCTACACCAACAACATCAATACCATCGAAGGCGGTACCCATCTGGTCGGTTTCCAGGCCGCCCTCACCCGTACCATCAACAACTACATCAAAGAAACGGTCAAAAATCCGCCGTCTCTTTCCGGTAAAGATGTCCGTGAAGGCCTCGCTGCCGTTATCAGCGTAAAAGTTCCCGATCCGCAGTTTGAAGGTCAGACCAAGACAAAACTCGGAAACAGTGAAGTCCGCGGTATCGTAGAATCTGTTATCAACGAAGAACTTGCCACCTATCTGGAAGAAAATCCCTCCATTGCAAAACAGATTACTGAAACTGCTATTTTGGCATTCCAGGCCAACGAAGCTGCCCGAAAAGCCCGGGAAAGCGTCCGTAAAACCAATAAGGTTTCCGTGGGACTTCCGGGAAAACTTTCCGACTGCTCCAGCAAGGACCCCGCCAAACGTGAACTCTACATCGTGGAAGGTGACTCCGCCGGCGGTTCTGCCAAGGGCGGACGGGACAACAAGACTCAGGCAATCCTGCCCATCCGCGGTAAGCTGCTCAACGTGGAAAAAGTCCGTATCGACCGCATCTTTGAAAATAAAGAGATCCAGTCGCTTTTCTACGCCATCGGCTGCGGATTCGGAGATGAATTCGACATCACCAAAGCCCGCTATCACCGGGTGGTAATCATGACAGATGCTGACGTGGATGGATCGCACATCCGTACACTGCTGCTCACCTTCTTTTTCCGTCAGATGCGCCCCCTGATCGAAGCCGGTTATGTCTACATCGCCAAACCGCCGCTTTACAAAGTTACCAAAGGTAAAAAATCCAGCTATATCGATACCGAAGACCAACTCAACCGCTATCTGGTCGAACTCGGTCTGGACGAAATGGTGGTCACTTCCACCGCCGATGAACGCCAGCTGGAAGTCGATGAAGTCCGCAACCTGATCGCCCTCTACAACCGGGCCGCCCAGTCCGCAATCGGACTCCAGCGTTGCGGCATCGAACCGGAAGAGTACTTCGCTGCAGTCAGAGAAGATGGTCTCTGCCCCATCGCCCACATCACCGTGCGCGAACACAACGGAACCTCCACTGCCCAGTATGTCTACTCCACTGATGAACAGTACGCCGTCGTTACCGAAGCCGAAGCCCGGCTCCGGGGAGACAAAGCTGATACCGATGATGCGGAAATCGCTTCACGCATCGATGTGGTAAGCATCTTTGAAGCAAGAAATTGCGAAGCTCTTGCGGAAGACCTCAAAGCAGCAGGACTTTCCATGAAACAGATCTATTCGGCAGGAGAGGCCATCTACAATGTCGCCCCCGCCGGTACCACCAATGCGAATAATGTTCAGCAGGCACGCTGCCTGAAAGACCTGTTCAGTTTCATCCGCAACAGCGGACAGACCGGCAGCGGACTGCGGATCAGCCGCTACAAAGGTTTGGGTGAAATGAACGCCAGCCAGCTGTGGGAAACCACCATGGATCCCAATACCCGTACCATGATCAAAGTCACCATGGAGGATGCCATCGAAGCCGATCACATCTTCAATTTGCTCATGGGAGATGTGGTCGAACCGCGCCGCGAATATATCGAAAAATACGCCGCCCATGTCAAAGACTTGGATATCTGATAATAAACTTTTTACATTTGTGAGGTAATATCATGGCGGAAACCCCCGTAATTGATAAAGAAAAAAGTTTGGCAATAGCCATCAGCCAGATCGAAAAAGAGTTCGGTAAAGGTTCGATCATGCGCCTCGGCGCAACCGATGCCGTCGTCGATGTCCCGGTCGTCAGCACCGGCAGTATGGCTCTCGACCTGGCACTGGGTATTTACGGTCTGCCCCTGGGCAGAATCGTCGAAATTTTCGGACCCGAATCCAGCGGTAAAACCACTTTGTGTCTTCATGTCATTGCCAATGCACAGGCTGCCGGCGGCAAATGCGCCATCATCGACGCTGAACACGCTATCGATCCGGCATACGCAAAACGCATCGGTGTCGATATTGACAATCTGCTCATCAGCCAGCCGGACTGCGGCGAAGATGCACTCAATATTGTCGATACGCTCGTTCGCAGCAACGCCATCGATGTACTGGTTGTTGACTCCGTCGCCGCCCTCGTGCCCCGGGCGGAAATCGAAGGTCAGATGGGAGATTCCCATGTCGGACTTCAGGCCCGTCTGATGTCTCAGGCATTGCGCAAACTCACCGGTGCCGCCAGCCGCGGCCGCACCTGTGTTATTTTCACCAACCAGATCCGGGAAAAGATCGGTGTCATGTACGGCAATCCGGAAACCACTCCCGGCGGAAATGCGTTGAAATTTTACGCTTCAGTGCGGATGGACATCCGTAAATCGACTGCGATCAAAGTCGGTGACACCGTGCTGGGCAACCGTGCCCGGGTCAAAATCATCACAAACAAAATGGCGCCCCCCTTCAAAACTGCTGAATTTGACATCATGTACAATGAAGGTATCTCCAAGACCGGTTCCATTCTTGATGTTGCCACTGATCTCGGCATTATCGAAAAGCGCGGTTCATGGTTCAGCTTTGACGGCAATCAGCTCGGTCAGGGCAGAGACCAGACCAAACAGATTCTCGCTGACAATCCGGAACTGCAAAAGCAGATCCACGACCGGATCATCGAAAAAATCAATGCCGACAAGGCAGCGGCCGGACTCAAAACCGGAAATGCCACGGCAGCTGCTGCGGAGTAAGGGTTGTTTTGAATAATCCGGGGAAAATCTTTCTGTTGCTGTCCGCTCTGTTTCCGGCGGCACTGATGCTCGGTGCCGGGGAGATGGATGAGCGGAATCTGGGCGATCGTGCCTTTTTTGCCGATGATTATCTGACTGCGGTGAGCCATTACCGCAGCGCACAGAAACTTTCTCCGGAAGATAACCTTTTGTCGCAAGCCTGGACAATAAACACCCTGCGTCTGGGCAAAGCTCAGCTTTTTGCCGGAGATCTGCAGGGAGCAAAGCAGACGCTCAAGGAGTTTCGTCAACGTCATCCGCTGCGTTCAGCCGGAACTTTACCGGCAGACATTCTCGTTGCAGAAGGCAAATATGACGAAGCGGAAAAGTTATATCTGTCAATTGAGCAGCTTTCCAATAACACCGTCACCATTGATGCCGCCAGATTCGGCCGGGGTGCATTGTTGCTCAAACAGGGAAAATTAAAGGATGCTGAAGCAGTATTTTCCGACTTGAGCAACGGTGATTCACCATTCCGCCAGGCGGCGGTCAGAGAGCTGGCCTACACCCTCATCCGCGCCGGACGTCCCGGCGAAGCGGCAAAGCTTCTCTCGGAAATCCCTGAAAAAGAGCGCGGTATCTCCTATGGAATCATCTCTGCGCTTGCAGAAATCAATTCCGGGAAGATCGATAACTTCAAAAAAATCTGGAAATCACTCTTTGTCCGGCAGCTGCGGCTGCCTGATGCCCGGAGTTATGAATTATTGACCGGTGCCGCCGAACTCGCAGAAAAACAGAATGACTCTGAGTTCTGCATCGAATTGCTTAAAACAGCCGAACTGTTTGCTCCGACTCCGGAGATCCGGCAGGATATTTTCAAGCGGCTGATCAATCTGCAAAGCAAAACTGATCCGGACGGTGCCGCTGAAACAGCGTGGAAGTACGGAGAACTTTTCCCGCAGAGCAGTGACCGTTACGATGTTCAGCTGGCGGCAGGATCGATTCTTGCCGATGCCAGAAAATTCTTTGCTGCGGCCAATTTGTTCGACAAACTCGTTTCTGCCGGAAATATTCCGCAGAATATCCGCTTTCAGGCGGCAGTTCAGGGTGCGCTCTTCGCCGAATCCGCCGGGAACAGCGAACTTGCAGTCAAGCTCTTCCAAAGCGCAACGCAGAGTGCTCCAACCCCGGAAGCTCAACTCAAATGCCGCCGCCAGTATGCCGAATTTCTCATCCGGCGGCAGGATTATCCGGGAGCCATCGCCGTGCTGCAGCAGGCTGTCGAAAAAAATATCACTCCGGAAAATCAGATCCTTTGGTTCATGCTGCTCGATGCAGCGGTTAAATCCGGAGACCGCCAGACGGTTATTCAGAGTTCGGAGCAGCTGAAAAAATCAGATAATCCGCTCTTTCGCGGACGCGGATTTTATGAAGCCGGTGAAATTGCGGCCACTTCCGGAAACTTCGCAACTGCAAGAAAAGAATTTCTTGCGGCGGCCGGAATAAAAGAGGCCGGACAATACGCCGTAAGCAGCAGTTTCGGTGCCGCATTGATGGCGTTCAATCTGGGTGATTACCAGAGTGCCGGAAATGAAAGTTTCGATCTGGCAACAGCTCATCCGGATATGCAGCAATCTCCGCAAGCTCTGTTTCTCGGATACCGTTCCGCCCGGCTCGCCGAAAATGATGAACTCAAGAAAAAATGTGCCGCCGTGCTGAGCGAAAAATATGCCGATTCAGAACCTTATGCGGTCTATGCCCTGCAAAATGCCCGGGATCGGGCCGATTCGGAGCGTGATCTCACCGGTGCTATCAGCGATCTGGAAGAGTTGGAACGCCGCTTCGCAGCAAATACTGCAATCCTTACCGAAGCAATGCTCATGCGTGCGGGAATGCTCAAAGCTTCCGGCAAAACAAACGAAGCTCTGGAATGTGCTTCGGCAATACTTGCCAGCCACCCGCAGTGCCGGGCAGCTTACGATGCAGCCATGCTGGCCGGTTCACTCAATATCAAAATCAAGAATTTTCCGGTAGCACTGAAGTTTTTCAATCAGGCCGGTTCCCTGCGTGATCGGGGGTTGGAATATGAACTGGCTAAATTTCAGGAAGCGGAACTGATGCTTCGCATGAGCATCACTCAGCCCAGGATGCGGGATGATGCCATCAGTAATGCGGAAAAACAGATCTCAACATTGACCTTTCCCGCCCTCCGTTTGAAAATGCGTTACTACCGGGCATGGGCACTTGAGCATTACGGTAAACTCAACGATGCCCTCCAAGGCTATGAACAGCTGCTCAACGAAGCCGTCGAGCTTCAGTCGCGCGGAATCCCCAACGATCTGAATTACTGCGTAAAAGGGGCCACCGCTGCATTGCAGATCATCAATTCCGGCAACCGCCGTTCCCAGCATATTCGCGGTTTGCGGATCATCCGTCAATGCCGGATGCTGCAGCTGCAGAAATATGGCTTGGATCCGGATGCGCTGCAAAACGAAATTATCAAAAAACTATCCCATAAAACCAAACGGAGGTAAATATCATGTTTTTCCTTGAACTTATGAAAAAAGGTGGTCCGGTAATGTGGATCATACTTATTTGCAGTCTGCTGGCTCTGTTTATTTTTCTGATCAAAGTTTTCCAGTTTCACCGGGATGAAGTCGGTGTCCGGGAACTTTTGCGGGGACTCTTTAATGTGTTGAAACGGGACGGAATCGTTGAAGCTCTCACTCTCTGCGACAACACCCCCGGTCCGGTTGCCCGGCTTCTGGGTGCCGGAATCCTCGCCCATCAGCGGGGCGATGAGGACATTCGCCGTTCTATCGACGAAGCCGCACTGGAGGAACTGCCCAAACTGGAACGCCACATCCGGATGCTCGGCACTTTGTGCTACATCATGCCGCTGCTCGGACTCCTCGGAACTGTCCTCGGAATGCTTGGCGCTTTTGAATCGATCGGTGCCGCCGGAAATTTTACCACCGAAGCGGTGGGCAAACCGATCTGGCAGGCTCTTCTGACCACCGCCGCCGGATTGACCATCACCATCCCCTGTCACGTTGGATACAATTATCTGGTCGGCCGGGTGGAATCCATGACCCTGGATATGGAAAAAGCCGCATTGGAACTTACCGGTTTCTTTGAACGCATCCGTAAAAACAACACCGGAAAAGAACAATGATCCACCTCAACAACAACCCATCAGGCACTCCCCGGAAATACCGTATGACTCTGCGCAGTCATAATGGTTTTCCGCAATGCGTTGCACTGATCGATCTGCTCTTTTTGCTGTTGCTGTTCACGGCAATGTCCACTCAGGTGATCCGCATTTCCGGTATCCGGGTCGATCTTCCCCGGGCCGATGCCCCGCAGGAATCCATCCTCGGTAAACTTATCGTAACCATAATTCCGGGCGAAGCCGACAATGAATGCCGTTATTTTTTCCGTGACCGGGAAATCAAACTCGACGAACTGCAGCAGATTTTTTCCCAGCAGACTGAACGACACAAAAAAACCGTGATAATCCGGGCGGACCGGAATATCCCGCAGGGGGTCATTTACGAACTCACCGCAGGTATTCATGAAGCCGGGATGGCGGTGCTCATCGCCAGTCAGCCCCTTAAATCCAAACCGGAGATGCGTTTTGAATAAGATCTTCAAATCCGGCGGCAAATGGCAGGTGCTGAAAAAACGGGTATCTCCGGCAGTAATCGCATTTCAGGCATTCTCCGTCACCGTTTTAGTGATGATCGCCGTGCTGCTGCTGAAATATAATCCGGAAACTGTACCTGCGGCCAAACGGGATTTTCACCGGACGATCAGTTTAAGTTCCGGAAGTTTGAATTTCAACCGGCTGCTTGATGAACTTGATCCATCCTGCAGCGCAAACAATTCTCCTGTCATACCGGAATTTGCGGTCCAGCAGATGGTTAAATTCAAATTATACCGCCCGCAACTGGTCACGGAACCGGTAAAACTGCCGGGATTCCGGAATTTTTCCGTTGTTCCGGTCGGAGTCTATCCGGATTTCCGCACCACACCGGAAGCGGCTGACGAACCGCGTCTCTCTCTGGAAATGGCCGTGCTCTACGATCAATACGGCAAAGAGATCGCCCGGTGGAAACCGGCAGCCGACCCGATCGGAGAAAAAACAGTTTTCCGGGTGGACGGCCTGGGTGCACTCAAACATACCATGCTGACAACTTCATGCGGCAACAATGCCGTTGACCGGCAGGCACTGACTCAGGCTGCCTCAATGCAGTTGAAATCCGGGATCTATTCTGTTTGGTATCCGACGGCAAAAAGGAATATGTAAATGGGTGTCAGTTTTTCGGAATTTTTCTTTATCCTGCTGGCAGCTTCCCTGCTTTATATCGCCTGGCTCTGGCTGCGGGAGATCCGCCGGAGCAAACGCAACAGTTGGCAATTGAGCAGAAGTCAGCTCTTTCATTGCAACAATTGCCATCTGGTCTTCGTCCCCAAAGAGCCGGTCTCGCTCTGCCGCTGCCCCCGGTGCAATACTGTTTGCATCCGTCGGCAGAATGATTCAAGTCCAGCTCTGAATCAGGAGAAAAAGAATTGAAATCATCATTTGCAATAATATTGATTTCGCTTGCTCTGGCCGGATGTGAATGTTTCCTGCCGGGCGGCAAAGCTCCCGAAGGTGCGATCGTCACCAATCCCGCCGGAGCTGCCGCAATACTTGTTCTTGACCGCCGGGCTGCGCTGGATTATTTCATCAATGAACTGGTCCGGGAAACCATGCTTCATGGTTACGGACAGGAAATTTTCATTGACGCCGACCGGGCTTCCGGAAATGCGGCAGCCTACATTGTCGAACGTACCGGAGAACTCTCCGGAATCAAACGCGGATTCCATGCCGGAACCAATTCTCTGCGCCTGATCTCCCGGAATATCGGCCGTGACCAGTGGCAGATGGAACTCATCTCCAATTCCGGAAAATCACTCTGGAAACGCCAGATCACTGTCAAAGCGAACTGAATTTCCCCGGGAAATCAATCCCTACGAACTCCGGATGTACCCAAAATCAGGTCAACTTTCCGGATAACTCCGGTGCGATTGATATAATTTTCCTCCAATGGTATCCAACGGGACGCAAACACTGCCGCCTGTTTTTCTCCATTGCGATGCCGGATGCGTTTCATCTGCTCTTCCGGATCAATATCAAAAAACAATTTCAGATCGGCATAGTTTCCGAACTCCGGATGCAAACTGTAAGCCCCCTCTACGATCCGCCATTTGCCGGGAGAAATCACCCGCTTGTCCCCAAGTGCCATTCTGGAACAATCAAATCTCCGGTAGCTGAATCCTGCACTTTTACGCAAATTGGGCAACACTTCCTGTTTGAATCTCTCATAATGAACATTGCCTCCGGCCTCGCTGAGACGGACGGGATTGCGCAAATTGACTGGCAGGAAAAAATCATCCATGTGAATGACCTGCGCTTCAAGTACCGCCGCCAACTGCCGGGACAGCGTGGTTTTACCCGAAGCAGCCCGGCCGTCGATGGCAATGATGTAAACCGCTTGAGAGGGCAGCTTTGCCGCCGCTTCAAGTACCGGAATCATCGTGAGAAAACGGGTACTCACGATCCGGTAGGATGGTGAGTAGATATCCCGATACAATGGCGAATGGTGAACCGCTTCGCCCCGGTGCTGACGGCGGAATTTTTCCATTTTCTCAGCGGTTTCCGGACAGATTCGCCTGATTCCGTTGAGGTAACTCCGGAACAACTCACCACTGTCCGGAAAAATCTCTGCGGACGCATAAAACATATTGAACAACCACTCTTTGGGCATACCGGATTTTTTCCATGCCGCCAGATTTATCCGGCAGTAATCCGGTGAAATGATTTCAAATAATTCCATTTCTCCGGCTTCAACTGCTGCAAATTCCCGGGAAAAATATGCCCATGCCCGTTGCCGGTCCAATACGGCGTGCCCGGCACCGTACGCCCCCTGATATGCCTGCTTGACCAAGTCCTGAAATTGCTGGTGTTTTCTGGATTTCAGCTGCTCTTTCAAACAATCGGCAAAGCTGACTTCCCGGCCATTGACAAACAGTCTGGTACGTTTACCGCAAAATTCCATAGTATAATTTTTCACATTTCCGGCATAACTGCCAGCCACAGCAAACACCATGGTGATCAGCAATAATATTTTCGGTGATTTAAGCATCAGAATCCTCCCAATGTCGCTTTGCTTTTGTCGATTTTCCCGGAATTAAACCAGGTATTGGTCAAAGTTGCATCGTCCTCCGACGGAAATCCCACTTTACAGGGGATATTATTCTTTTCTCTGGCTTCGGAGTGACCGTCAAGGAAAATCACTCCCGCCCGGTTGTTGTGACGGAAATAGGCCGCCCGGTTCGGCCCGATGTTGCCGGTAACATGAGTACCTGCACTGTTGGTGGCATCACAACCATAACACAAATGTCCGTAATTTTCCACCAGCATCGCCGTCTTGCCGGAGTTGACGAAACCGGATATTTTGATGCCTTTACCGTTCTCTGTAGCAATAAGATAGTTCAATCCATAGTTGGTTGTAATATCAACCGTGGCAGTTTCAAGCGGACAACGGAGCAAATCTACCGATTCCGTCGAAGCTTTGTCCCGACGCAAATAGTATAATACCACGCCGTCCAACCAGTTTTTAGCACTGATCGCCTCACCGCCCGGAGTAAAACCGCCGATCAGATTGTCACGGCACGGCAGATAACTGTTGTAATCGTCTGCATAAAAAAGATAAATCGACCCCAGCTGCTTCTCATTGGAAAGACACGCCGTCCCCTGCGCCCGACCACGCGCATTCTGTAACGCCGGCAGTAACATCGCCGCCTATATCGCTATAATCGCAATAACCACCAGCAGTTCGATCAAGGTGAAAGGCTTTATGGGAGAGGGGAAAAACTTCTTTTCACGGGAAAAGAGGTTTTTCCCCTCTCCCAAACCCTCACCCCTTTTCAAGAAAAGCGGGGTATTTTTTAGAGATTCGATCAAGCCCGACCAACGGGATGGGCGCGACACTCCCGAAGCGGCACGTTTGCCGCTCAAAAAAAGCGAGGTATTTTTAAGAGGTTCGATCAAGCCCGACCAACGGGATGGGTGCGACACTCCCGAAACGGCACGTTTGCCGCTCAAAAAAAGCGGGGTGTTTTTATGAGATTTATTGTTGACAGTTGTTTTCATTTTATTATTTTTTTATTTTTCGTAATACTTTAAATATTAATTATTCTGAAATCGTAATACTGTTACGGGAAATTTCTGCGTTACAAAATAAATTCAAATCTGTTATTTGAAGCTCAGCGGAGTGCACCCTGCGAAGTTATGACAAATTCCGCTTGAACCACACCTTTGAGTTTGCGGATGGAGTTGACCAGCTCCCGGATATCGTTTCCGACACCGTAAACGGTTATCATCTGGGTCGAACAATTGTTCTCCAACGCGAAGCGTGATGAACCGAAAATTTTCAATGATGAACCATCCAAAAGAGCGGTCAACTTAGTTTCAACGCCATTGAAACCGAGGTCGCACAAAACGCTGAGAGTCCCGATAACTTCCCCACAGCTGGCACACAGCTTGCGGGTCAGTTGCTTGCGGATCATATCTCGGACAAATTCAGAACGGTTTTCATAACCGCTCTGCTGCATAAGTTTTTCCAATCCCGAGAGCAGCTCCTCTTCGATGGAAAAACTCATTCTGACCAGTGAAGACTCTTTCATCGCCATATTCACCGGGCGCAAAAATCCGGTGCCTCTTTGAGCAGCTGATCAAAGTATGCAATGGTTGATTTCAATCCCTCCTTGAGAGCGATGGTGGGTTCCCAATCGAGCAGAGCTTTGGCCTTGGAAATATCCGGCCGCCGCTGTTTCGGATCATCGGAGGGCAACGGTTCAAAGATCAGTTTGGAATTGGAATTGGTCAATTCGATCACAGCTTCAGCAAGCTGTTTGATGGTGAATTCGCCTGGGTTTCCCAGATTCACCGGACCGCAAACTTCATCTGGGGTATCCATCATTTTCATCAGTCCGCAGATCAGATCGGAAACAAAACAGAAGCTCCGGGTCTGCGAACCGTCGCCGTAAATGGTAATATCCTCGTTGCGCAGTGCCTGCAGGATAAAGTTACTCACCACCCGGCCGTCATTGGGATGCATCCGGGGGCCGTAGGTGTTGAATATACGCACCACCTTGGTCCGGAGGTTGCACTGCATACGATAGCAGTTGAAAAGCGTTTCCGCACACCGTTTCCCCTCATCGTAGCAGGAACGGATCCCGATCGGATTGACGTGCCCCCAGTACTCCTCCACCTGCGGATGAACGAGCGGATCGCCATAAACTTCGCTGGTGGAACTCTGCAGTATCTTGGCATTCAACCGTTTGGCAAGCCCCAGCATATTGATTGCTCCATGCACACAGGTCTTGACGGTCTGAACCGGATCACGCTGATAATGAATCGGACTGGCCGGACAGGCCAGATTATAGATCTCATCGCACTCAATATAAAGCGGAAAAGTCACATCGTGCCGGATGAATTCAAATCGCGGATTGTCCAAAAGCGCATATATATTGCGTTTTGCACCGGTGAAAAGATTGTCAACACAAATTACTTCATCCCCCCGGGCGAGCAATGCTTCGCAGAGATGAGACCCGAGGAAACCACTGCCTCCGGTAACCAGAATACGTTTCATTTACAGCAATCCTTTATTTTTCAGAAACAGGTAAGCGACTTGACGCACGACCAAAGCGGAGTGCAAAGATCAATTTTTTTCCGTTGCCGGGTGGCCAGCGCGATGGGAACATGGGTGAATTCACCACCCCAGTGACCGACCATCACATCGGTTTTTCCGGCCATTGCGGCATGAGCAGCAGACTGGGCGAGCATGGCGCAGAATACCGCATCATCACCTTCAGCGGAAACACTGCGGATGGCGTAACCAAGATCGAAATACTTGGTATTGAGTTCCACATTGTTTGCTTTAAAATAATCGGCGATCTCCCGCTTGAGCAAAAGACCGATATCTTCATGAAGGATATTTCCGGAAGCATCCTTTTTGCGGGCAACATTTTCAAAAAGGTTCTGACCGGCACCTTCAGCAACAATTATTACGGCGTGGTGCTTGCGATTCATGCGGTCGAGCAAATGGGGCAAAAGGGCGGGAAGTCCGTCTTTGCCGTCCAGCGAAAAGGGCTCTTCCGGAACCAGACAGTAGTTGATAAAAGGATTGGCCAGCGCAGTGTATGCGGCAATAAATCCGCTGTCCCGTCCCATGACCTTGATCAATCCCAGACCGTTGTAAGCACCCTTGGCTTCGTTGTGGGCGCAGCTGACAAAACGACCGGCTTCCTGCACTGCAGTTGCAAAACCGAAGGTACGGTCGATAAAGTTGATATCGTTGTCGATGGTTTTGGGAATCGCCACCACGCTGATCGACAATTGCCGTTTTCTGATCTCCATGGCAACTTCGTGAGCGCACCGGGAGGTGCCGTCACCGCCGATGCAAAAGAGCAGATTTATACCGAGCTGTTTGAGAGAATCCACGATGGTACCCACATCCTCCTGCCCCCGGG
>JAZRNP010000099.1:0-7342 GCA_045648225.1 Victivallaceae bacterium
CGAGACGCCGCCGCCCTCATTTTGTTTGTAAATTCCATACTCCTGACGGCGGATGTATCGTGCGGCAAGGTCGCCGTCAAGTAAAGGCGATGATGAAGGAGTGTACGACTGTACTCGACTGAATCAGCGTCCGCTGACTTGACAAGAGATTGCCCGCGAGACGCCGCCGCCCTCATTTTGCAAAATAAACGATATTCCCCTTGAAATTTTCAATTTCAGGGGTTAATGTATAGCAATGCAATATTTTAAACAACTATTTTCAAGGAGAAACATTATGAAAAAGAGTATCAGACGCTTTACTCTGGTTGAAATGCTGACCGTGGTCGCCATTATCGGTATTCTCGCCGGTTTGATCATCCCGACCGTCATCATCGCCCAGAACCGGGGCCGGGAAACTCAGGCAAAATCGGACATTTCCAGCATCATGACCGCATTGAAACAGGTCAAGAGCGACTACAACCGCATCCTGCTCAAAGATGGACTTATCAATGGAACTACCAGCGTCACCCCGTCCAGCGATATCTGCAAAATCAACGAAAGTGCATACGACTTATTGATCGCCGAACTCTCTGTTCCCAAAAACAGCGGACTCAGCCAAACCGCCTCCACCCGCATCAACAAACGGAAAAAAGTTTATCTTGATCCCAAAACCGGTTTTGATCCGACCAAAGCATACACCGATGATGCCAATAAAGAAAAACTCTGGCTCGACCCGTGGGGACAGAGATATGTCGTCTATGTCAAGGTAAAAAACACCGATGAACTTGCCATTCCCGACACCGACAAAACCATCGCTTCTGAAATCGCCGTTTATTCGTTCGGACCTGACGGCGAAGACAACAGCGGATGCAATGCGTCTCTGGAGGCATGCATCACAAAGACTGATGGTGAAAACCACAAAAGCCATGACGACATCGCTTCGTGGAATTTCTGAAAATGAATTATCTCTCCCGGCAGATCCTGCCGGGATTTTTTGTTTAAAATTGATCACAATCAAGGAGTTGTCTAAATATGAATTTCCCGAATGCCGACTATTTTGCCGCCCCTGCCCCGGAGCGTCCGAAACTGATAATCCGATTGCGTTCAGGACATGAAGAGCCGGAGGTATGGGAACCTCTTTTTGAACAAATCAAAAAGTGCCGGGAAATTTGCGATGAAGTGTGGTTTTCCACCGGAATCGCCTTTCCCAAAATGGATGAACACCGCCGCAAGTCGGAACTTTTTGCCGCTTACGCCGAACAGCTGCGCTCCATCGGCATCACCCCCTCGCTTCAATTGCAGGCCACCCTCGGACACGGCGACCGCACCTTTGCCGACAACAGTCTTGAAGGCAAAACCTGGGGCAGCTACATCGGACGCAACGGTGAGGTAACCCGCAGCTGCAACTGCCCGAATCAACCTGGTTTCATTGAATATATGGCTGAAGTTTCCCGGATTTACGCCCAATGGCAACCCGGTTCGATCTGGCTGGACGATGATCTGCGGTTGAGCGGACACTATCCGGCAAACGCCCCGTATGGATGTCACTGCGATGACTGCGTCGCCGCCTTTTCCAAATTGGAAAATAAAAATTATTCCAGAAGCGAACTGGTCAAAGCCTGCGACAGCGATCCGGAACTGGATCTCCGCTGGAGAGCTTTCGCCACCCGGAGCGTTACCCATCTTACCGAAGTCATCATCGACAGCGTCCGCAAAGTTTCCCCGGCCAGCCGCTTCGGACTTCAACACGGCGGCAGCAATGACCGCATCAGCATTCTCAACACCATCGCCCGCTGTACCGGAGGACAGGCGGCATCCCGCCCCGGCGGCGGTGTGGACAGCGATCTGGAACCGCTGTGGATAATCGACAAAGCCTTTCTCTGTTCCAGACAGACCTACGGTCAGCCCGGTTATGAAACGCTCGATCAGGTCTGCCCGGAGATCGAATCCTATCCCCGGAACTTCAGCTGCAAAACTGCACAGGGGCTGCGCCTTGAAACCATGCTTTACCTCACTCTGGGCGGCGGCGACAGCATGAGTTACTTTATCATGGATCCGGTCCATGAAACGCCGGAATCTTACGGCGAAACTCTGCTCGCTCCGCTGGCAGCAGATGCACCGTGTTTCCGGGAATTCATCCGTCGCAACGAAAACAGCATCCCCGCCGGTGTCGGCAGAACCGAATGGAGCTGTTACGATTTCCGCACCCACAACCTCGGACTTCCGCTGATCGGAACTCCGCAAGCGGGCTACGCTCCCAATGCCTGCTGTCTCCAACTTACGGAATTCGCCATAAATGAAATGGATGACGAAACTCTGGAATCCATCCTCAAAAAGAATATCATCCTCGACGGCAAAGCCGCCTTTGCGGTCATCGCCCGGAATTTCGGCAAATATCTGGATGGCATCGCCGTTGAAGTGCAGGAGGAGCGGTTCTACGATTATTGTTCAGATGATCCGCTGAATTCCGGGATCGAGGGAGCAAAAAACTTTCCGTTTTCCGATGAGCGTTTTGTCATCCGCCTCCCGGAACACTCTTCTGCACGAATTCTCACCAGCTATCTCGACAGCAAAAAACAATCTTACGGCGCAGCGACGGTCATCTTTGAACGCCCCGATCACACCCGTTGTGCCATCATCGGCTACGACGGATTCCATACGCAGTTTATCTCTTCAAGCAGAATCATCATGCTCAACCGGATCGCCGACTGGGTTTCACACGGAAGCCTCCCGGCAATGCCGCTGGAAGCCAACCGCTGCCTGATCGTTCCCCGGGTCGGCAAAGATGGAACCTTGCACACCGTCACCGTCCTCAACACCACTATCGGTACTCATGCTCCGGTAAAATTGCAGTTGAGAGGAGTCCAATCCGGAGCAAACATCAGTTGGCATACTCCGCAAAAAGCACCGGTCGCTCTTGATTATGAAGTTTCCGGTGACGGTGTTTTTGTCATCATCCCCGAAATTGCAGCGTGGAATATCGGCTATCTGGCATTTGACTGATCTCTTGCAATTTATATCCTTATTAATTACATTATCCGAAAACCATTCAAGAGAATATCATGAAAAAATCTGTACTTTTACTGTTTTTTGCCCTTCCCCTTTTGCTTGCGGCACGAAGCTGGAATATCGCTATATCAGGAAAACTCACTCCTCAAAATGCCGCTGAAATTTCCAAAACCGGCACCGCTCCTGCCGGAAGCAAAAAAATTGAGATCAAAGCCGGAGCCGCTTATCCGTTATACAAACTTTCCGGCAAGATCACCCGGGGTACTCCGCTCCGGGCGATCGCTTCAACGGTTATAAATTCTGAATCAGCGTGCGAACGACATATCGGCATCGGTGCAGACTGGTATTTTACCGCCTTTTTGAATGGCAAAATGGTGCTCACCACCGAACCCAGCGGCAATGAATTTGAACGCATTTCCCCCTACAACCATATCGCCAAAGTCAAGTTGAACCAAGGTGCCAATCACCTTGCCATTTTCATCCGTCCCAATGTTTATCAGTGGAAATTTGCCTTTAAACTCATGCCGGAGATCAATATGCTCCCGACCAATCCCGTTGACCGTGACCGCATGATTTCCCAGATGCTCCCACCGAAAAACCCAGGATTGCTCCGCAAAGAATTGCTTCATCAGATGTCCAGCGACAGCACCGCTGTCAGCTGCGAATTCGGAGTTCCCACCATTTGCGGCATCCGATACCGCAAAAAATCCGATCCGGCAGAGAAAACCCAACTCATCTGGAACACCGATTCCGGCAAACGCCTGCTCCGCAACATCCACCGATTCACCTTGACCGGTCTGGATGCAGCAAGCACCTACACTTATGAAATCGTCACCATCAATACCAATACTGCAAAAATCATTCCGGTCTCCTCCGGAAGTTTCACCACCTTCCCCGCCGAAGGAGTCGAACACTCCTTCATCGCCGTCAGCGACACTCAGGCCATGCCGGAAAACCGCATGATGGCAATGAAAAATCTGGCAAAACTTCCGGCTGCCCGCAACAGTTCCTTTATCGTTTCTCTGGGCGATGTTTCGGCGACTTTTGAAAACTTTGAACCCAACTATTTTGACTGGTATTTGAATGTTTTGCGAAAAAACAACCTGTATCAGCCGATCACGCTCGTCAAGGGCAACCACGAATACCGGGGCAATGATGCTGAAGCCTACCCCAAACACTTCGGCAGAAGTTATTACGCCTTCCGTCACGGCGAAGTTTTTTACATCGTCCTCGACACCGGAGAAGGTGCCGACACTATCTGGGAACCGGGCAACCATCTGTTGTGGACCGACACCACCCGGCTTTTCAAAGAACAGATCGAATTTCTGGATAAAATCATCGACACCCCGGAGTGCAGAAATGCCAAATACCGGATCGTGCTCGCCCATGCTTCGCCTTTCAAATATCATGCAAAATTCTACGCCGGAAATGTGAGAAAACTGGTCGAAAAATTCTTTTACGGCAAAAATCCCCGCTGTTCCATCGATTTGTGGCTCTGTGCCCATGTCCACTACGCCTCCCGCTTCGATCCGGTGACCAAAACCATGGTCGGATATGACACCAAATCCCGAAGCAAAAAATCTCTTGACAGCGATGATCTTGCCGATGTGAATTTCCCGGTGGTGACCAATGACGGCCCCGGTCAGGGCGGTCAATGGCTCTCTTTTACCGGAGTAAAAGTCACCCCCGATGGTCTGCACGTCACCATATACACCATCGATGGTAAAATCATCGACGAGTCCATCATTCAAAAGGGCAAGGCTCACATCACAAAACAAAGCGTTTTGCAGCCTATCGCTCTTGGAAAAAAATAAAGAGCGGCGGGCACGGCATACTGTTGCGCAATCAAAGACCCCTCCGCTGATAAATCAGCAAAAATTCCGGATTTGCGGCTTGACAAATAAGTTAGTCTGTGCTAATTTATAATGAAAGCAAATTATTCAACAAAGGTTTTTCAGCATGAGAACTCTTAAAAATGCCGCCGTCGGCGAAACGGTGAAAGTCAGCCGCATCAACGGCACCGGAGCGTTACAACGCCGCATGATGGACCTCGGACTGCTCAAAGGATGTGAGATTTTCATCCGCAAAGTGGCTCCCTTCGGCGACCCGATGGTAATAAATGTAAGGGGCTACGAACTTTCCATGCGAAAATCCGATGCCGATATAATCGTCATCGAATAACTCCGGAGAAAAAATCCATCATGGCTCTCAAAATTTCACTCGCCGGAAATCCCAACAGCGGCAAGACCACTATGTTCAATGCGCTCACCGGCAGCAGTCAACGGGTCGGCAACTGGCCCGGAGTCACCGTAGAACGCAAAGAAGGCCGACTGAAAAGTGATCACGATATAATCATTCAGGATCTGCCGGGCATATATTCACTTTCCCCCTACACTCTGGAGGAGGTCGTCACCCGGGATTACCTTATCAGCGGTCAGCCGGACGTGATAATCAACATTGTCGATGCCGCCAATCTGGAACGCAACTTGTATCTCACCACCCAGCTTGCCGAATTGAATCTGCCCATTGTTGTGACTCTCAATATGATCGATGCCGCAACAAAAAGCGGCATTTCCATCGATATCGAACAATTGCAGAAGCAGCTCAACTGCCCGGTCATCGCCACCAGTGCCGTCCGGGGCAACGGCTGCACTGATGCGGCGGCGTCAGCCATCAAAAATGCCGGACAGGCAACCGTTCCACAGCGGATCTTTTGCGAAAAAACCGCCGATGCCATTGCCAAAATCGAAACTCTGCTCACCGACGTTCCTGCGGCCAACCGTTATTGGTACGCCATCAAACTTTTTGAAAGAGACAGCAAGATCGCTGCCGCTTTGAAGCTCGATGCTGCAGTTGCAGAAAAAATAGATTTGATCATCACCGCCAGAGAAAAAGAGGAAAATGAAAGCAGCGAAGCCATCATCGCCGCTGAACGCTACAACTGGATCGACCGGGTGATCAAACTTTCAGTAAAGTTTTCAAAAGACAAGAAAGAGAGTGTCTCTGCAAAAATAGATTCCGTTGCCACCAACCGTTTTCTGGCTCTGCCGCTCTTTGCCGGAGTGATGTTTCTGGTCTACTATCTCTCCATCACCACCATTGGCAGCATGGGAACCGATTGGGTCAACGATGTCCTTTTCGGCGAGTGGATCCCCAATTGGACGACCGCCATTCTGGAACGTTCCGGCACTGCACCGTGGCTTCAGTCGCTGATCGTTGACGGGATTATCAGCGGCGTGGGAGCGGTCCTGGGATTCCTGCCGCAGATGCTGGTGCTCTTTTGCTGTCTTGCCATACTGGAGGACTGCGGCTACATGGCCCGGGTCGCCTTTATCATGGATCGGCTGCTGCGCTTTTTCGGTCTTTCCGGAAAATCCTTCATCCCGATGCTGATCGGAACCGGGTGCAGTGTCCCGGGCATCATGGCCTCACGCACCATTGAAAATGAAAGCGATCGCCGCATGACCGTTCTGACCACCAGTTTCATTCCCTGCGGAGCGAAACTTCCGGTGATCGCATTGATTTCAGGAGCTCTCTTTGACGATGCCGCCTGGGTGGTGACTTCGGTCTATTTCGCCGGTATCGCCGCCGTGGTGATCTCCGGAATCATCCTCAAAAAGACCCGGATGTTTGCCGGAGAACCCTCTCCTTTTGTAATGGAACTGCCGCACTATCACCGTCCGCTGGTCAAGAGCGTACTGCGTACCACGTTTCAGCGGGGGTGGTCCTTTGTCAAAAAAGCGGCGACTATCATTCTGCTCTCCACCGTCATAATCTGGTTTCTGCAGAACTTCAACTGGAAACTGGAAATGGTCACTGCCAATAAATCGATCCTTGCCGCACTGGGCGGCATCATTGCGCCGGTTTTCTCTCCGCTGGGCTGGGGAAACTGGCGGGCGACAGTGGCGACCATCACCGGACTTATCGCCAAAGAAAACATCGTCAGCACCCTCGGAGTGCTTTACGGGATGGAGGAGGTCGCCGAAAACGGTCAGGAATACTGGACAATTCTCCGCAATGAATACTCCAAACTTGCGGCATACAGTTTTCTGCTTTTCAACTTGCTCTGCGCCCCCTGCTTTGCGGCGGTCGGAGCTATCCGCCGGGAGATGATGTCGGCCCGCTGGACGATTTTCGCCCTCTCCTATTTGACGATCTTCGCTTTTACGGCCTCATTTCTGGTCTACCAGTTCGGGACGCTCATTATCGGCGGAGTTTGGAACTGGAAAGGTTTGATCCCGGCATTTATTTCAAGTGCAGTCATCCTCTATCTGCTTTTCCGCAAAAATCCCTACCGGGGAAAAGACGGAAAAAGCGCAAGTCGGATCGTAGCCATGTCGTTCTGTGAGCCAAG
>JAZRNP010000100.1:0-8400 GCA_045648225.1 Victivallaceae bacterium
GGCATCTGCGAACCGGATATGGTCACCGTGGATTACCTCTGGGATTTCATCAAAGACGAATTCGCTTCCAAAGAAGCCGCTCTTGCCGAGTATCGCAAATTCACTGCCGATGCCGATGCCGAATACGACAAAGTCATCGACATTGACGCCAACACCATCGAACCGGTTGCGACCTTCGGATACAAGCCCGATCAGGTCAAAAATGTCCGGGATTTTGCCGGAACCAAGGTCGATCAGGTCTATATCGGCAGCTGCACCAACGGCCGTCTGGAAGACCTCCGGGTCGCCGCCGAGGTACTCAAAGGCAAACGGATCGCTCCCGGAGTCCGGGCGATCGTCTCCCCGGCCACCCCGAAAATTTTCCGGGATGCCCTCGCTGAAGGTATCATTGCCATCTTTATGGATGCCGGTTTCTGCGTGACCAACCCCACTTGCGGTGCCTGCCTCGGCATGAGCAACGGCGTACTCGCCCCCGGTGAAGTCTGCGCCTCCACCACCAACCGCAACTTCAACGGACGTATGGGCAAAGGCGGAATGGTCCACCTGATGAGTCCGGCGACCGCAGCGGCTACCGCTCTGGCCGGAACCATTGTCAATTCACCGCTTTTCACCGAAAAATAATCACAGGGGAATACCGATCATGAAAAATTTCAATGGAAAAATCCTGTTTCTCGACCGTTCTGATATCAACACGGACGAAATAATCCCTGCCCGCTATCTTACGGAAAGTTCCAAAGCTGCCCTCAAGCCCTACTGCTTGGAAGACCTCGCCCTCCCCGGTTTCGACCCCAAACGGGATGTCGCTGACAAATGCGCTATCGTCACCCGGGCAAACTTCGGTTGCGGTTCCTCCCGTGAACACGCCCCCTGGGTGCTGGAATACAACGACATAAACCTCGTCATTGCGGAAAACTTCGCCCGGATTTTCCGGCAGAATATGTACAACTGCGGTATGCTCGCTATTGAGCTCACGGCAGAGGAACTGGAAGAGATCTTCTCGACCTTTGCCAACGCCGAAGCCACAGTCGAAACTGATCTGGAAAAAGGCGTTCTCCGTATTTCCGGCAGCGGAAAGAGCAAAGAATACTCTTTCAAAATCGGCGGTTTCGACCTTGCTCTGGTCAAAGCCGGCGGCTGGGTCGCCTACGCCGATCAGAAATACTGAGTTATTGCACAAACGTAAATAAAAACTTCGGCACCGGGAAAGCTGTCTTGGACTCTTTTCCGGTTCTGTCATAAAAAGCACTTTTTTTCAATGAGTAAACTTGAATCATTCGCCGTACTCGGAGTAGCCGGAAATTTGCTGGATGCTCTGGTTGAAAAAGGTTTCAAAGAACCTACCGACATCCAGAAACTGGCCATACCGCTGCTGCTTTCCGGAGAAAAAGATATCATCGGTCAGGCACTGACCGGAACCGGAAAAACTGCCGCATTCGGCCTGCCGATTTTGCAGGAACTGGAACGTTCCGATTCCCCCGGAGCTCTGATATTGGCTCCGACCCGGGAACTTTCCATCCAGATCGCCGGAGAACTGGAATCATTGCAGGGCAGCAAAGCCTTGCGGATAGCGACGATTTACGGCGGTCAGGCGATCCCGATCCAGCTGGGAATTCTGAAAAAAGGTGTCGATATCGTCGTCGGAACTCCCGGTCGGGTCATGGATCTTTACCGCCGCAAAGCCCTGCAGCTTGACAAACTGAAATTTGCTGTGCTGGATGAGGCCGACGAGATGCTGGATATGGGTTTTGTCGATGACATCCGGGAAATCCTCGCACTGACCAACGCCGATAAGAGAATGCTGATGTTTTCAGCGACCATGCCGGATGAGATCATGGCGATAGCCGCCGAATTCATGCGTCCGGAATTTGAGATCGCCCGGGCGGCGGTAAATGCGACCAACACAGATCTTACCGAACAGATATTCCACGAAGTAAAACGGGAAGATAAGATCGACGCTCTGGCCCGAACCATCGAAAGCATGCCGGAAATTTACGCTCTGGTATTCTGCCGCACCCGGGCCGATGTGGACGAAGTCACGGAAAAACTCACCGCATTGAAATACCGTGTGGAAGCATTGCACGGAGAAATTTCTCAGGCACAGCGGCTCCGGGTCATCGACGGATTCAAAAAACGCAAATTCTCGGTAATGATCGCCACCGATGTTGCCGCCCGCGGCATCGATGTCAATGATTTGAGCTGCGTTATCAACTACTCAATGCCTCAGAATCCGGAAACCTACATCCATCGTATCGGACGAACCGGACGGGCCGGAAAACATGGCGTTGCCATCACTTTTGTCACCCCCAGAGAATTGCGAAAAATCCAACAGATTTCCGATGCTATCGGTGCCAAAATCTCTAAAAAACCGCTCCCCAGCGAAAGCGAAATCATTGAAGCTAAAAAGAATCTGATCGCAGCTGACATTGCCAAACTGGTTGCCGATGACAACGGCTGTTCCGCCTATTTGAATTTTGCCGAGCAGCTCTGCGCAGTTGCCGACCATCCGGCACAGGTGATCGCCGCATTGCTGAAACTGCATTTCGGCGACAAATTGAGCAAGATCCCCGGATTGACCAAACCGGAAATGAAAAAACTGCTGCTTTTTGCCGGACGGGTTCACGGCTTGACACTCCCGGCCCTGCTGCAGACCATTTCCGAAGAGACCAGCATCCGTGGCGGAGCTCTGGGCAAAATCATCATCAAAGCGGATAAAACTTTCATCGAAGCTGCGCCCAAAGATGCTGACAAGATTCTTGCAGTATTCAAGGACGATCCGGAGTTGAGATTCAAACTGGATGACGGCCGGGACGAAAGACGCAAAAAAGAACGCAAAGAGCGTCCGGAAAAAAATCCTTCCGACAAACCTTCGAGACGGGAACGCCGCAAACAGGAAAAATACGCCCGGAAAAGTGATTCGGCCCCGGAAAGCAAACCGGAAAGCAAACCGAAGCGCAAATCCATGCGGGAGGATTTTCTCAACTGGCTGGAAAACGCTCCGGAAAATCAGGACAATTGAAAAAGTTTCTGAAATAGTTCCGCCTCAAGATTTTTCTGCAAAAAAGCCCCCGGGGACTGGACAAAGATGGAAACATGGTTTATATTTATTGTATAAGTAACAGCAAGCTGTAATACAAGGAGTTGTTTTATGCGTAACAAGATGTTGATTTTTCTGGCGGTCCTCTTCGGATTGCTGGCGTTCATTCTCACTTACAAACAGCTTGAAGCTGAAAAAGCGAGAATTCACGGGGATGCCGAACACGTCGTTCTGATCCGGATCGCCCGGGATATGAATGAGGGCGAGGAAATCACTGAATCCGATGTGATCCGTTACCAGACCCGGCGCAACCGGGAAACCCAGATGCTCAGCCGGGAAATTCCGTGGAGCGATCTGGCCATGGTCGTCGGCCGCAAACTTGCAACCGCAGTCTCCAAAGATCAGACCTTGCAGACAACTGACCTTCAGCAGCCGACCCAGCGCAACAGTTTCAATAATGTAGTCCATCGCAATATGCGGGCGGTTTCACTCCCGGTTGATCCGGTCTCCTCGGTAAACTATCTGATCCAGCCTAACGACAATGTCGATGTCATCGGAACATTCCGGTTCCCGAGCGCAAAAGGCAATGCTGAGATCGATACCATCACCATCACTATTCTGCAGGATGTGAAAGTGCTTGCCGTGGGAAACCGCTGGGGCTCAGGTGCAATCGATCCGCATGCCAACCGCAACTACGGCACGATCACGCTGCAGGTCTATCCGGATGAGGTGGAAATGCTGGTTTTCGCCTCCCAGAAAGGAACGCTTTCTTTCTCATTGAGAAATTACGAAGACCGTTCCATCGATCGCAATATCGAATCCCGGAAAGTAAACTTTGTGATGCTTGAAAAAGAGATCCCGAACTACAACAAACGCCGCAAAGAACGCCGGGGGCTGTGAGAAGCCATGATCGAAATATCCATTTCAACTCCGGACAGTCAGACCGCAAGTGCAGTTCTGGAAAACGGAGCATATATCATTGGAGCAAGCAGTTCCTGCCATATACCGCTTAAAGTTGCCGGAGTATCCCGCCGTCATGCCCAATTGATCGTTTCCGACAGTAAAATAACGATGATGGATCTTGGCAGCAGCAACGGTACTAAAATAAATGGCGGCGAAGCGATTTTCCCAAATTCGCCAATCGACATATCTGCCGGAGCGATGGTATCGATCGGCAAAGCGGTCATCAAAGTCACCCCGATGGCAAAACCGGAAGCTCCGCCGATAAATGAGGCGGAATTGACCATGACGCAAGTTCAATTGCGTAAAAGCATTCCCAAAGCATATTCGGTCACTCCGGAAAAAGAAGATATCCCGATTCTGCAAACTTCAGCATTCCCTCCGGAATTGCGTCCGGCCATTCAGGAAATAAAAAGGCAGGCGCACCGCGAATTGCTGGTCCGCATGAATTTGAAAAAAATGGCTCTCTCCGGTGTTTCAAACGAAGAACTTGCCAAAAAAGCTCAGCAGATGATCCAGGAGATCCTCGGACAGCTCACCATTCCGCTGCCAGGACAGGAATCTTTGCAGCAATTGGAAAAAGAACTTCTGCAGGAAGCCATCGGACTCGGCCCGCTGGAACCTCTGCTGGCCAGAGATGATATCACAGAAATCATGGTCAACGGACCGGATCAGATTTTCGTAGAACGCCGGGGAGTGATTTACCGTTCCGATACAGGTTTCGCCGATGATGCGCAGGTGCTCTCTGCGATCGAACGGATCGTCGCACCATTAGGCAGACGCATCGATGAAAGTTCCCCGATGGTGGACGCCCGTCTGGCAGACGGGTCCCGTGTCAATGCGATCATTCCGCCGCTGTCGCTGGTGGGGCCGTCCATCACGATCCGTAAATTTTCCAAAAAGCCGTTTCAGGCACAGGATTTGATCAATTTCGGTTCAATTTCCAATGAGATGATGCACTTTCTGGCGATCTGTATCGCCATGCGGAAAAATATTATTATTTCAGGTGGTACCGGTTCCGGTAAAACCACATTGCTCAACGTGCTCAGCAGCTTTCTGCCGAACCGGGAACGCATCGTCACCATCGAAGACGCCGCCGAACTCCAGCTCCATCAGGAACATCTGGTCCGTCTGGAATCCCGTCCGCCCAATATCGAAGGACGCGGTGCGGTGACGATCCGCGATCTGGTCCGCAACTCGCTGCGTATGCGTCCTGACCGAATCGTGGTCGGTGAGTGCCGCGGCGGAGAGGCATTGGATATGCTGCAGGCGATGAATACCGGTCACGACGGCAGTTTGACCACCATTCACGCCAACACCCCGCGCGATGCCCTCGCCCGTCTGGAAACGCTGGTGCTGATGGCAGGTTTTGATCTGCCGCTGCGGGCGATAAGAGAGCAGATCGCTTCGGCGATCAACCTGGTGGTGCAGATCACCCGGGCCCGGGACGGCAGCCGCAAGGTAATCAACATCAGCGAAATCACCAAGATGGAAGGTGACATCATTACCATGCAGGATATATTCGTCTACAAGCACACCGGCTGGGATGAATCGGGCAAAATGCTCGGAACTTATGTTCCGACCGGCAACATCCCGAGCTTCATGGAAGACATCACCCGGGCCAAGCTGGATCTTTCGGTGGATATATTTACTCCTCCGCAAGAGTGATATCAGCAAATATCTGCTTCTATTAAAACGCACCATTATCAGTTTTGATCAAATGGTGCGTTTTGTTTATTTGCAGAAATTCTTGACTTTCAGCGCAAATTGCACTATATTATATAAGACGAATAATTTACAATACATAAAATCTAAAATAAGGATATTGAAAAATGCCGGATATCAAAACTGTACTTTCCGAAGAAATCCGCCGTCTTGCCAAAAAAGAAATCAAACTTGCGATCGTTCCTCTGCAAAAAACCATCATGGATCAGCGTCATACCATTTCTGAACTCAAAAAGCGGATCGCCATGTTGGAAAAACAATCTGTTTCCGCTGAAAAAACTGAAAAAGCTGCCACCTTCTCCGATACCGCCGAAGAAAAAAAACTCCGGCTCAATGCCGCCGGAATCATCCGCGTCCGGACAAAACTCAAACTTACCCAGAGCGATTTTGCCAAATTGCTGAATGTTTCAACTCATACGGTTTCGATGTGGGAACTGGATAAATCCGCCCCCCGTCGGGATGCCCGGGCTGCGATCTGTGCCCTGCGCAAACTCGGCAAACGGGAACTCAAATTGCGAATGGCTGCATTTGAAGAGAAATCCGAATAAAAACTGAATAATCTTAATCTGCGGTAGATCCATGTCACGTGATCGTTTTATAAGCGACAATCTTTACAGTATGCGGGAGCGTTTCAAACGCAACCATGAAGAGACCAATTCCGGCAGCGTATTACCGGAAAACACGCCTTATTCAAGCGAAATCAAACCGGTTGTCCAGGAGGAGCAAGCCCCCCGGACATCACCGGTGCAGACTCGGCTTTCGGCAATAAGTTCCGACAGCTCCGCTAATGAAAAAAAACGGGATATCCGGGAACTTGAAGGCCGTTTGATGCGGGATCTGAGTTTTCTCGAAGCGGAAAATGAATCGCTCCGGCAGAGAAATAAAATTCTGGAAGATTTTCACGGTACCGCCACGGAAGTGCTGAAAAAACTCCATGAGGAGGAACTCAGTTCCGGACAGCTCGATCAGCTCCGCAACAGATATTTTCAAGCATACGGACGCTTTGAATCCACCTTTGAATTGCGCAATGCCAAGTCAACCACCGACATGGTGAACTTCGCTGCACCGGCGGCCGTTCCGTCCAGCTGGCCGATCGTTGCTGCCATATTGATTTCCGGGGGATTTGTCGCTTTAACTCTGCTGTTCTTATTCGGAAGATAATTTTTCTCATGATCATCTCCTGCAATGCTTATCCCCGGGCTGCCCTGATCGGCAATCCATCCGACGGTTTCTACGGCAAAACCATAGCCTTTGTTTTTGACAACTATCAGGCACAGGTTCAGCTCTACGAAACGCCGGAATTGAACTTCATCCCATCCAGCAGAGATTATACAACCTTTGCGAATCTGGAGGATTTGGATTCAAAAATAAGCAGCTACGGCTACTACGGAGGAATCCGGCTGCTGAAAGCTGCTGCAAGGAAATTTTTCATCTACTGCCGGGAAAACGGCATCGCTCTCGACAAGCGGAATTTTTCCATCCGGTATGAAAGCAACATCCCCAACCGTCTGGGATTGGCCGGTTCATCGGCCATCATCAGCGCAGCAATGCGGGCGATTTTCAAATTTTACGATCTGAATATCAGCAATGAATATTTTGCCAATCTGGTGCTGAATACCGAAAAAGATGAGTTAAGTATCCCCGCCGGATTGCAGGACCGGGTGGCTCAGGCCTACAATATGCCGGTTTACATGGACTTCAACAAGGAACACATGGAGAAATATGGCTTCGGCGATTATCAGAAAATCCGGATACCGGCAGATTTGAATCTCTTCGTAGCCTACCGGGTCGACCTGGCTGAAGGTTCTGAAATCCTCCACTCCCGTTTGCGGGAAGATTACAACGCCGGCAATCCGCAGGTGTTGGCTGCAATCGACGAATGGGCAGACCTGACCGTTCAAATGAAATCAGCTCTTGCCGCCAATGACCGCAATCAGATCGCCCGCCTGATCAACCGCAACTTTGATCTGCGTTGTGAAGTCTGTTCCGGCAGTATCAGCGAAAAAAACCGCCGTATGGTGGATATTGCCCGTAAATGCGGTGCTTCTGCAAAATTCACCGGCTCCGGAGGAGCGATCATTGGAACTTTTGAAGACGATGAAATGTTTGAAAATCTCCGCAGAAATTTGAAAGCTTTCGATGTCGAAGTGATCCGCCCATCCATCGTCAACTCCGAAGATAATTGATCATGTATAAAAAAATTACCAAAGCTGTGATTCCTGCAGCCGGGTTCGGTACCCGGATGCTGCCGTTTACCAAAGCGGTACCCAAAGAGCTGATTCCGCTGGTAGACAAGCCGGTAATTGAATATGTTGTAAAAGAAGCGGTTGACTCCGGATTAAACGATATCCTGCTCATTCTCAGTGCCGGAAAAGAGGCAATCCTTAACCACTTCAAACCGGTTCCGGATCTGGAAAAACGCCTTCAGCAGAGCGGTAAACCTCAAATGCTGAAGTTGATAAATCCATTTGACAGCGATCTTCGCATCTCCTGCATCTATCAGGAGGAACTCAATGGTCTGGGTGGAGCGGTGAAACTTGCAGAAGAGTTCGTGCAGGATGATTTTTTTGCCGTAACGCTCAAGGAAAGAAATTTTTCTTATAATCTTTCCGGGAGCTTTTCCTCCGATATAATCGGAATACTCAACAACGGGAATTGAATCTATTGTTGACTCGGGAAGT
>JAZRNP010000101.1:0-1868 GCA_045648225.1 Victivallaceae bacterium
AGTTCCAGTTTGCATCCCGGCGGGCAGAGGGTGTACTCTTTTTCCAGAATAAATCCGCCGATGCTGGTGCGTTTGCCGTAATATTTTCCGGTTTTAGTCTCTTTGTAGATGATGCCGAACTGAGTTTCGGCGTCGTATTTGCGGAAATCGTACAATTTGCCGATAAAGAGTTTATCCGGCACCATGGGGATGACCTTGTATTTGCCGCTTTTTTCGATGCAGACGAGCCGGTCATATTCGTTGCACATGATGGTATCGTCGCTCTTGATACCGGTACCGACATAACCGTTTTTGCGATCCCAACCGACCTTGATATTGTTGAGGGCGGCGGCTTTGCGGTCGATCTGTTCGATATTTTCGATTTCGGTACGGCGGGGGAAATTGCTGCCGTATTTTTTCTTTATGTCGGAAAGCACATCGATAGTGTAGTCGATGAGATGTGAAAGTTTATGGACGATTTTTTTGATTTTGTCCTCAATTTCCCGGAGTTCCTGCTGGTTTTTTTCTATATCGAAACGGGCGATGCGGCGGACGGGGAGCGCAAGAAGTTTATCGATATCCTCGTTGGTGACATCCCGGAGCAGCAGGGGTCGGTAGGGGGCGAGTCCGGAATGAACTTCCTGATATTCCTCCTCCTGACTGCGGCACTCTTCGATTTTCTTGTAGATCCGGTTCTCAAAGAATATCTGGGCGAGGGTTTTGGCGTGATGCAGTTCATTCTGTTTGGCCAGATCGATTTCGAGTTCCTGCTTGAGATAGGCGACCAGTTTTTCCACATTGCGCTTGAGCACCTGGCTGACGCTCATCTGAACCGGTTTGCGGTCGCAGATGACGACGATGCGTGAAGATATGGAAATGGAGCAGTCGGTATACATATACAACCCCTGAAGCGTTTGTTCGGGGGTATATCCTCTGGTGGGGGTGACTCTGATTTCGACGTGGTCGGTGGTGAAGTCATCCACGCTGGAGATACGGATCTTATTTTTTTCGGCGGCACGTTCGATGGAAGCTACCAATGATTCGGAAGTGCAGCTGGCCGGGATTTCACGGATGATGAGGTCGCGTCCTTCGATATCGATTTTGGCCCGGAGGATGATCCTGCCGTTACCGTCGTCGTATTCTCTGACGTCCATGAGTGCGCCCTGCTGGAAATCGGGATACAGTTCAAAGGGTCTGCCTTCGAGGACGGCGATTTCGGCGTCGATAAGTTCATTGAAGTTGTGCGGCAGGACGCAGGTGGACATACCGACGGCGATACCGTCACTGCCGAGCATGAGCAAACTGGGGACTTTTGCGGGGAGGACAACGGGTTCTTCCTCGCGTCCGTCGTAGTTGGGGACGAAAGGAGTGATGTCATTGTTGAACATCGTTTCGTAGGCGAGTTTGGTCAGTCCGCATTCGGTGTAACGTCCGGCGGCGGCGGGGCTGCCGGTGAGGATATTGCCGAAGTTTCCCTGCTTCATGATAAAGTAGGGGATATTGAGGAATTCAGTTTTTTCCTGTCCGGTTTTGCGGTCACGGAAACGGTTTTCGATCACGCCGCCCTTATTGGCGAGCACGACGAGGGCATCACCGATGGAAGCATCGCCGTGGGGATGATAATGCATGGTATTGCCGACGATATTGGCGACCTTCTGGGTTCTGCCGTCATAGACTTTATAGAGGGCCCAGAGGATGCGCCGCTGAACCGGTTTCAGTCCGTCGTCAACGTCGGGGATGGCCCGGGAACCGATGACATAGCTGGCATAGTCGAGGAAGTTCCGGTCGATCATCTTGCGGAAGTAGTCATTGGTGCCCTGCTTCTGCTTGGCGAGGACGGCGGAATCATTTTCCTCTTCGGGGGGATTGATATTTTCGATTTGGGGGTC
>JAZRNP010000102.1:0-4243 GCA_045648225.1 Victivallaceae bacterium
CCATTGCGGCCGTAAGAATTGCGGTCAGCAGCAGCGGAAGCGAACGCATCATCGGGTAAGCCGCTGACATCTCCATCGTGCGGTATGCCCGAACCAGTCCGCTGCAGTAGAGCACATCAGCCAAAACAGAGCAGGCCATAAAGAAGTAGTACTTTCCCGGGAGTCCGAATACATCGACCGGTGTCCAGAACTGCAAATTGAACCAGCAGCTCGCCGAAGTTGCACAAATCAACGCATAATAGGCGATATTCATGGTTGACTTTTTGGCAATAAGGTTCCACGATGCGTGAAAAGTCACCGACAGCAAGAGGAGAAAGAAGGCAGTAAAAGTCATGATTGAGCTCCGGAAAGATTCAACATGGTGATGATAAAGGCTGTACCGTTACCGGGGGATGAATCCACTTCAATTTTCCATTTATGGGCATCCGCCACCGCCTTGACCAGCGCAAGTCCGAGTCCGTTACCGGAAAGGTGGCGGCTGGTGTCGGCACGGTAAAAACGATCAAATATATGAGGCAGATCCTGCGCTGAAATACCGCAACCGGTATCGCTGATATTCAGGATCACATTTCCGGAATCAACCGAAATTTTTATATCAACGCCTCCGGAAACCGTGAATTTAAGCGCATTTTCGATCAGGTTTGCCAGCATCCGCTGAAACATGGTCTTGTCCAATTCGACCATGATTTTGCCTTCCGGGATCACGGTGGTCAGCTGCAGAGATTTTTCTTCAAAGGCCGGCAGCATGAAGTCGCAGAAATTGCGGACGATCCGGGAAATATCCACCTGTTCTTTTTTGAGAGAATCCGGATGCGCCGTGGTACGGGAAATATCCATGATGGTATTGACCAGAGCTTTTAGCCGGAGGGTCTCTTCCAGAACAGATACACAGACATCCCGTACCTTTTCTGAAAGCTCCCGGTCACTCAAAAGCAACTCGACCGTTCCGGAGATCCGGGTCAGCGGAGTACGCAAATCATGAGCGACATTATCCGACATCATTTTGATATCTTTGAGAAGATTTTCCGTGCGTTCATTCATATCGTTGAATGTCTCCATCAATGTAACGATCTCCTCGTCATTGTATGGGATTTCTGCGATACGGTAACTGTAATCGCCGCCGGAAATGCTTTTCATTGCCAGCGTGGTCTGCTTGATACCCCGGATAAATCTCCGGGCAATCAGCCAGGCCACGGCGATACCGATGCCGGTACCGCTCAACAGAATTCCGGCAAATATCACCAGATATTGACGGATCACCCGGTCACGGTTCATAATGGAGTGTCCGGCGATGAATCTTCCGACCTCCGGGATGTCATTGTAGATACAGCGGAACCGGGAAATTTCAAAGCCGGTCATCGGGATGGATTCCGCATCAATCAGCTTTTCCAGGCCATTCACAACGGCTCCGGCACGCATCAAAGGAGCATTGCTTTCATCATCCAGTATTACCGCAAAAAAGTCACTCTGACCGTAAGAGCGATCAAGTTCACGGAAGCGGCGTTTGAGCGTGTTGACCGCAGATTTGCGGGGATCTGCAGCGGCATGGAGCTGTTTTCTCAGCTGCTGAAAATGGGAAACATCCCGGATCTGCTTGGAATAAATTGAATCGTCTTTGCGAACCCGGCATTCATAGTATTTGCCGCGGTGAAAAATTTTTGCCGTATAATAACTCTCCGCAGAAACTCCGGAAGCTCCGACACCTTCCTGACGGCTGGCGGCAAGCAGTTCCATGCCGGCAAAGCGTTTTTCCAATATCTGCAGATCACGCTGCGGATATTCATCCCGGGTATCGTTATTGAAAAATTCCTGCGACTGCTGCAGAGAATTGTGATAAGATTCACTGATATTCTCAAAGGTACGGCACAACTCTTCATCCGTCATACGGTTGATTTCCTGATACACCCGCCAGGATGATATCGAAAAGATCAGCACACAAGAGATGAAAAAAAAGATCGTATAGGTAAGTGCCAGACGGATTTTAAGCGAAATCCGCAGGTGTTTATTCAAGGACATAACCGATTCCGCGCACCGTATGGATCAATTCCCGGTCAAAAGGTTTATCGACCTTTTCCCGGAGTTTGCAAACCCGGGTCTCAACGATATTGGTCGACGGATCAAAATTATATTCCCAGACATTTTCCATAAGCATACTGCGGGTGACCACCCGGTGGGCATTGCGGACGAGATATTCCAGGAGTTCAAATTCCAGCGGCGGCAGATCGATCGCCTTGCCTGCCCGGGTGACTTTACGGGAGATAACATCGATTTCCAGATCTTCCACCGTCAGCACCGTAGGTTCGACGCTCATGGAAACCCGGCGCAGCTGAGCCTGAATATTGGCCAGAAGTTCCGCCACAGAAAAGGGTTTTGCCAGATAGCAGTCGGCACCCGAATGCAGGCCGTGCACCCGGTCATCCAATGCATTTTTGGCACTGAGTACGATAAGCGGAAACTTTTTACCCGCTTCACGGATCTTTTCGATCACGGTGAAACCATCCATCTGCGGCAGCATGATATCGACAACAGCGCAATCAAAATCCTCTTTGACTGCAACTTCGAGTCCGGAAACACCATTATCGGCATAACAGGTCTCATATCCGGCATCGGCCAATGCCCGCAGCAGAAATTCTGCGGTTTTTTTATCGTCTTCAATCACCAGAATTTTCATTTCCATCACCTGAACTGTTTTGATGTTATACCCTCATTTATATAAAATAGCCCGAAACTGCGGTTTTTACAAACATTTATTTCTCCGGAATTTGTATTTTTTACGAATCGGGCTATAATATACCTCCGGAGGATTTGAATTTATGGATATGGCTCTTGAAATCATCGACCGGTTTTATGCCGGACAACCCGAATTATACAAAATTTTACTGAAACACAGTTCGCAGGTACAACAGAAAGCTCTGCAAATTGCGGAATTTTCCCAAATCCCGGTCGATCCGGAAATCCTTGCCAACGGAGCGATGCTTCACGACATCGGTATCATCCAATGCAATGCTCCGGGCATTTGCTGTTATGGCGAACTGCCGTACATCGCCCACGGCATTGCCGGCGGCCGGATGCTGCGGGATATCGGTCCGGAAATGGAAGTGTATGCCCGTATCTGCGAACGGCACACCGGAAGCGGTTTGACCGCCGCTGAAATCAGAGCAGAAATTTTGCCGCTTCCGGAAATGGATTTTCTGCCGGAAACCATTGAAGAAAAATTGATCTGTCTGGCCGACAAATTCTTTTCCAAATCCGGAAATATGGCTGAAAAACCATTGCCGAAAATCCGGCGTTCCATGGAAAAATTCGGAACTCCGGCTCTGGAACGCTTTGATGAACTGTGCCGGATTTTTTCAATCGCCGGATGATGCCCGGTTTTCCCCTTGAAAAATCCTTTTTCATGTGGTATATTACCTGCGAGAATAAATGTTTATCAATAACTGTGGAGATATTTTCATGAATCCGGAATACGATTTTACCGCAATCGAAAAGAAGTGGCAGCACTTCTGGGAAGAAAACAAAACTTTCCGTACCGAAAACTTTGTCGACAAACCCAAATTCTACTGCCTGGATATGTTCCCGTATCCCTCCGGTGCCGGTCTGCACGTCGGACACCCCGAAGGATACACCGCCACCGACATCATCTGCCGTTACAAACGCATGAAGGGTTTCAACGTTCTCCACCCCATGGGCTGGGATGCTTTCGGTCTGCCGGCCGAGCAGTACGCCGTCGAAACCGGAACCCACCCCGCCATCACCACCAAGAAAAATGTCGATCATTTCCGCGAGCAGATCAAATCTCTCGGTTTCAGTTACGACTGGGATCGCGAAATCAATACCACCGACCAGAAATATTACAAATGGACCCAGTGGATCTTCGCTCAGCTGCACAAAAAAGGTCTTGCCTATCTCGATGAGGTCGCCGTCAACTGGTGCCCCGCTCTCGGAACCGTCCTCGCCAATGAAGAGGTCATCAACGGACGCAGCGAACGCGGTAACCACCCCGTCGAACGCCGTCCCATGAAACAGTGGATGCTCCGCATCACCGAATATGCCGAACGACTCCTCAACGACCTCGATGATCTCGACTGGCCCGAAGGCGTCAAGGAAATGCAGCGCAACTGGATCGGTAAAAGCACCGGTGCAGAGGTCATCTTTGACACCACCGCCGGAGAAAAAATTACCGTTTATACCACCCGTCCCGACACTCTCTTCGGCGCAACTTACATGGTGCTCGCTCCGGAAC
>JAZRNP010000103.1:0-1395 GCA_045648225.1 Victivallaceae bacterium
GACGGCAAAACCCTGATCGTCTACGGCGTCAGTCAGGGCGGCGGACAGGCACTTGCCGCCGGCGGACTGGAACCGGCAATCACCATGGTGGTCGCCCATGTTCCGGCGATCTGCAGCCATGGCGGACGCAATGCCGGAGGAGATTCCGGCTGGCCCGGCTACTTCCAAACCCCTGCTTACAAGAAAAACCGCAAAGCGGTTCTCGATGCAACTGCCTACATCGATGCCGTGAACTTCGCCCGCAACATCAAAAATGCCCGGGTGCTGGTGACGACCGGGTTCATCGACCGCACCTGCCCGGCGGAAAGCGTTTTCGCCGCTTTCAACATCATCCCCTCCGCGGATAAAAAACTCATCTGCACTCCGACCGCCGATCACCGGGTTCCGCCCGCCGTACGGAATGCCGCTTTGAAGGCAGTCGCCGATCACATCAAAACCAAACGCTGAATCATAATTTTCAAACTTTTATATAATCCCTCAAACGAAAGGACTTTTCATGAGACCTGAAACTCCGTTGGAAATCCAGTGGCTCGCTTATGCTCTTGCTGTAAACGGTGCCTTGGATGTGACCGTTTCCCAACAGATCCACGACAATCTCGGCGGCTCCAATGACCTGACCGAATTCGCCGAAGCTGTACTGTCCAAACTCTGCGAAAAAATCGATCCCTCCGAAGAACCGATGATGATCGATCAGGTTCAGCAGCTTGTAGATTACGCTTTTGATCAGGCCGGCAGCGGAATGTATCCCGACTGGAGTTCGGTTCCAGCTCCTGCGGCTCCGGCAGCGCAGAGTGTCCCCGCTGCCGCTCCGGTGGAAGCAGAAGACAACACCCCTGGTATCGTCAGCGATGATGCGCTCTATTTTGAGATGCCGGAATATGATTTCAGTGGTATCAACGGTTACGAAGACCTGCCCAGTTTGAGCGACACCGCTTATCTTACCGATACGGAAGCTGCTGAAAGAATGATCTTTATGCTCAGCTGCCTGCGTCACCTCGGATGCAGTGACCTTCACATTTCGGCCGGTTCTCCTCCGTTTGTCCGCCGCCAGCGGATGGTCGAACGCCTGGACAGTTATGTGCTGACCGCCGAAGATGCAAAGAAACTCAACTTTTCGCTGCTGTCACCGGATCGCCGGAAGCAGCTGATTGAAACTCAGGATATGAGCATGGCTCTGGAGATCGGAACCAGCCGTTTCCGTCTCTGCCTGATGGAACAGAAAGATGGCTTCGCCGGAAGCTACCGTCTGGTGCCCGACCACATCTGCACCCTCGAAGAGCTCGGCTTCCTGCCGGAAGATGCCGTCTATCTGCGCCGTCTGCTGGACTACAACAACGGCCTGGTGCTGGTCACCGGTCCTATCGGTTCCGGTAAAACGACCACCCTTGCCGCAAT
>JAZRNP010000104.1:0-3182 GCA_045648225.1 Victivallaceae bacterium
GCCCCAACCAGATTTGCACCTCCAACCCGGAAGTCCGTCGCATCGTTGCTGAAAAACTTGCTTCTTACAAAGATGACCGGGTCCACTCCATTTCCGCCAATGACGGTTTCGGTTTCTGCGAATGCAAAAACTGCAAAGCTCAGGACGGCCCCGATGCCAAACGTTTCCGTTCCGGCCACCAGATGGTGACCAACCGTATGCACAACTTTGCTCAGGATATTGCCAACCGCGTCAAGAAACTCAATCCCAAAGGCAAAGTCGGTATGTTTGCCTACAGTTTCTACGACGGCATTCCCGATTTCAAGATTAAATATCCCGGCAATATGTATCTCTCTTACTGCTACATGGTTTATGCTGCTAAAGACCTTGCCGCTGAAAAAGTTATCAATGATAAGCTGCTCGCACTTTCTGCCACCGGCGCCAAAGTCGTCGGCCGTGAATACTGGGGTACTCACTACACCATGAACTACCCGCTCTCCCACAGCCGCAAGATCGACCGCAACCTCAAGACTTTGTACAAAGGTAATGCGGCAGGTGTCTACGGCGAACCCGGTTCCAGTTTTGCTTCCCGCGGCAGTGACCACTATATTCTTTCCAAACTGGCCTGGGATCCCACGCTCAAGCGTGAAGATATCCTGATGGATTTCTGTGTTTCAGCTTTCGGCAAAAAAGCTGCTCCGGTAATGTATGAACTCTTTGAAAAGATCGAAGACTGGACCCAGAACGGCGTTGCCAATAAGGAAAAACGCGGGGTCAATTATCCGTACTACACCAACAGCTACGCTGAATTCAACCGCCTGATGTCCGATATGTACAACGATAAATTTATCAAAATGTGCAACGGCTACTTCAAAAAAGCGGAAAAACTGCTCGACACTCCGGAACGCAAAGCCCGTTTTGAATATATCAAAAACGGTATCATGTATGCCAAATACATCTCCGATGCTCTGGTTTCCTATCGCGACCTCGCCGCAATGGGCATGAATATGTCGCTCACCCAGCCGTCCGGCTTGGATACCGTAATGGAGCGCAGCCAGATTGCCAAAGTCGCCTCCCGTGCTGCGGCGGCTTCCAAAGCCAAACGCGATTTTGCAATATCCCGTGGCGGCAATTACGGTTTCTACCACAGTTTCCGCAGCGACAGTCTTAATTTGCGCCCGTGGCAGACCCTTTCCGAAATTGCACTTTCAGATCTCAGAACCGGTAATTACAACTTCCTGGTCAATGGTGCGTTTGAATACACCACCTACAGCTGGGACATTTACGGAAGCGGTAAAGCAGTTCATGTATATGACACCAACTGTGATGATCCGGCGAACTATATGGTTCATACCCATGCCAATCAGGGTATCAGCATCAAGGTCGATCTTGCCCCCGGTCAGGATATGAAATTCGTCCAGAAACGCAAGATCGCTGCCCTTGAAAAAAATCAGGTCAACGGTCAAATCATGGTCAAGTGCGATGGTGATCCGCTGAAGTATGTAAAAGCTTATTTCGGAGACAAAGAAATCGAGCTGAAGTGGGTGAACGAAGGTCTCAATAATAAAAACGGTTGGAATCAGTTGTTCTTCAAAGCCTTTGATATTGAACCGGGAACCTACGATTTCCGCATGGAAGTTGCCAATCCCAAAGGTTTCTTCGGCGGCAAGGCAAAGACTTTCCACTTCGATGACCTTAAAGTTCAACTGAAAAAAAATCGTTGAGAGGCTGAATGATGCGGATCAAATCACTTATTATTTCTGTCGCAGCGGTTGCATTCAGTGTGACTGCTGCCGCCTTTGAACTCGGTAAAAGCAATGACGTTATTTTCTGCAACAAGATCAATGCCGTTGCTGCTGGAGAAGTCAGTTCTTTGCTCGGCAAAGTTTTTGGAAAAAAATATAAAGTCGTACAACTCAAAAAGGCCGATTTGAGCAAGCCCGGTATCTACATCGGATTTGCCCCGGTAGGCGTCAAGTACACCATCCCGGCTGACAAAAAAGAGTTTATCGGCAAATATGCAGATGACAAACGTCTGTTCCTCTGGGGAAATGATAAAGAGAATCTCAAAGGTTCTGCTTTCGCCGCTTTTGATTTTCTGGAAAAATACTGCGGCGTCCGCTTCCTCTGGCCGGGTGAGCTCGGCACAGTAGCTGATAAAGCCAAACCGGTCAAGGTCAAAAATGGTCTGGATATCTTTGTGCCGCCGTTTGTGCTGCGCATGACCAGCAGCTTCACCTACGGCAGAACGTCGCTCACACTTCAGGAACGTCACGATCTTGACCGCTGGCAGGATCATCATAAAGTCGGCCGTTCGATCTACTCCCGCGGCTCCGGATTTCAGCACGCGTTCAAAAGCCTTATGCCGAGAGAAAAATACGGCAAAGAACACCCCGAATACTATTCTCTGGTCACCCCCGAACGCTGGATCGGCATGCCCAAGCCGGATGTTCCCACCCGCCGCAACGATCCGACCGTTTCCGGTCCGTGGCAGATTTGCACTTCCAATAAAGAAGTCCGCCGCATCATCGCTGAAAAACTTGCTTCCTCAAAAGATGGCAGAATCCGTTCCATTTCTCCCAATGACGGTTATGGTTTCTGCGAATGCGACAACTGCAAGGCTCAGGATGGAAAAGATTCCACCCGTACCGGTAAAGCCGGTCATCTGCGGGTGACCAACCGGATGTATGATTTTGCTGAAGATATCGCCAATCAGGTCTACAAGCTCAATCCTAAAGCCAATGTCGGTATGTTTGCCTACAGCTTCTATGACGGAGTTCCGGACCAGAAGATCAAGTTCCCCCCCAATATGTATCTTTCCTATTGCTATATCGTCTATCGTGCTGAAGATAAAGCTGCCGAAGATGTGATCAATAACAAGATCAAAGGTCTCGCCGCTACCGGTGCCAAAGTCGTGGGACGCGAATACTGGGGCTGCCACTACACCATGAGTTATCCTTTGAGCCACAGCCGCAAGATCGACCGCAACATCAAAACTCTCTATGAATGCAATGCCGCCGGTATCTACGGCGAAACCGGTAAAAATTTCGGTTCCCGCGGTACGGACTTGTACATTCTGTGCAAACTCGCCTGGAATCCGACGCTGAAGCGTGAAGATATTCTCAAAGAATACTGCGACGCTGCATTCGGCAAAAAAGCCAGTCCGGTGATGTACGAGCTGTTTGAAAAGATCAAAGACTGGG
>JAZRNP010000105.1:0-2954 GCA_045648225.1 Victivallaceae bacterium
CAAGAAATCTACTCAACTCCTTGGCTCACAGAACGACATGGCTACGATCCGACTTGTCTGTTCCACTCTGCGCACCACAAAGAACTTAAATCCAAAGTCCGGAATGTTATCAATAACAAAGGACCCATTATCCACGAAATCGGCAAGGATGCTCCGCTGGATGAGAACAGCAACCTCGATCTCCAGTATCTTGCTGATATCAAACAGGTGATCGACAACAACACTAACGATGCTCCGGAAGTCAATGCCAGCATGTATCAGCAGTTCCGCACTCTGTATTTCCAGATGATGACTGCGGTCGGTATGCGTCACATGATGCCGCCGGGCTTGAGCGGACTTTTCTGTCTGCTGCTGATCATGGCGATGATCTCCACCGACGATACCCGTATTTTCTCCGCAGCACTCACCATCACGCAGGACGTGGTCATGCCCTTCATCAAGAAGCCGTTGACTCCGATCCAGCACCTCTGGGTCATCCGGGCGGTGGCGATCAGCGTCGGTGTGGTCTTCTACTTCGGCTCAACCATGATGAGCCAGTTGGACTACATCAACCTCTTCGTGTCTACCATGACTGCGATGTGGGTCGGTGCCGGTTCCATGATCATGCTCGGACTTTACACCCGTTTCGGTACCACCAAAGGAGCCTGGGCAAGCTTGCTTACCAGCTGCGGAATGGCGTTGGTTTATATCGGAATGAAGCAGTACTGGACGAATTTGTACGCATTCCTCGACAAGATGAATTGGCTTGACGGTTTCACCACCGTTGTTCAGGCCATCTCCAAACCCTTTGAGCCGATCGTGGTCTGGCGTGTGAACCCCTACAAGTGCTTCATGAACGCCTATGAGTTCAACCTGGTCGCGGTGCTGACTTCGCTCGTGGTTTACATTGTGGTTTCCAAGCTTACCTGCAAGGAACTCTTCAACCTCGACCGTATGCTCCATCGCGGCAAGTACAATCTGGACAACCTCAATCAGGCCAAGAGCGTCTGGAATCTCAAGACTGTGTTCGGCAAACTGATCGGTATCACTCCGGAATACACCTTCTGGGATAGGGTCATTGCCTATTCTATCTTCGGTTACTCCATCGTCTATCAGTTCATCGGTACCTTTATCGTGATCGTGATCTGGAATTTGTTCCAGCGTTGGCCGGTCGAATGGTGGAGCGGTTACTTTGTTATCACCAGTCTGATCGTTCCGGGATGCATCACCGTGATCGTGACCTTCTGGTTCGGTATCGGTTCGGTGCGGGATATGATCCAGCTCTTCCGTGACCTCAAGACGAGAAAGATCAACTTCCTCGACAACGGTCAGGTCGAAGGCAATATGTCTCTGGCTGATAAAGCTGAATTGGAAGCACTCGATGCGGACAAGGAAGAAAAAGAGGATGAGGCCAAAGCCTGATCTTCTCTGACACAAGTCAATATCCGGGAGCTGCTGCAAGCAATTTGCAGCAGCTCCTTTTTTGTCCGTATCACGGTAATTTGATAAACACACCATCACCTCCGGCAAGAAAAAACTGACAAAAATTACCAAAAAGTTATCTTGACGGCTTGAAAAATAACTTTTTGGTGATATTTTAGCCACAGAGAAGATAACCAAACGGTAATTTTATGCCAAAAAAAGGAGGTACACATGGCATCACTTATTCAATGGTTGGTAAAAGACGACTGGTTTTTCGTAAGCCCTCTCGATTGGCTTATTATTGTTTTACCGGTGGCATTTGTTCTGTATATGGGCTGGTATGCCCGTCGTTATGTGGTACAGGTGTCAGACTTTCTTTCTGCGGGCCGGTTGTGCGGACGATATCTGATCTGCGTTGCCGACATTGCCAATGCATTGTCGATCATGGGACTGGTGGCGTATGTTGAAGTACATTACCGGACCGGATTCGCATTGACATTCTGGCAGACCCTCACCTTGCCGCTGGGCGTTATCTTGAGTTTGACCGGCTTTGTCACTTACCGCTTCCGGGAAACCAAGGCGATGAGTTTCGGTCAGTACATCGAAATGCGTTACAGCCGCAAACTGCGTATTTTTGCCAGTGCTTTGCGTTCCACCTCGGAAGTGCTTGCCAATATGATCATGCCCGCCATCGCCGGACGCTTTTTCATCTACTACTTCGGATTCCCCCAGTACTTTGAAATATTCGGCATGGAAGTTCCCACATTCAATGTATTGATCATCTTCTGTCTGACTATGGCGATCGGCATCATCTGTATGGGCGGTACGCTGGCGCTGGTCATCACCGACAGTATTCAGGGGATGTTCTGCTATCCCATCATGGCGATTTTTGTCGGATTCTGCCTCTATAAATTCTCATGGAACGATCAAATCATCCCGGTGCTCACCGACCGGGTTGTCAACCAGAGCTTCCTCGATCCCTACGACATCTCCGAATTGCGTGACTTCAACTTGTTCTTTGTTGGCGTTGGCTTGGTCACCACCGTGATCAACCGCGGCAGCTGGATCGGTGCCGGAAACTCCACCAGCGCCAAGAGCCCCCACGAACAGAAAATGGCAACGCTGCTGGGAACCTACCGCGGCAGTCTGAACAGCATCTTCTACATTCTTATTGCCGTGGCGTTGATCGCTTACTTCAACCACAAAGACTTCGCTCCGCAGGCCAAAGAGGTGCGTGACACCATCAGCGAACGGGTCGCCGAAGGTCTTTTCCACGCTGAAAAACATCAGGAATTGCGCACCCGGGTCATCGATGCCATGCATCAGAAGGCCCCCATCGTCCACGAAATCGGCAAAGATGCCCCGCTGGATGAAAACGCCAACCTCGACACCATTTACCTTGCCGAAGTCAAACAGGCGATCGACAACAACACTCTGGATGCACCGGAAGTCAATGCTCACATGTATCAGCAGTTCCGCACGCTCTACCATCAGATGATGACTGCCGTCGGTATGCGTCACATGATGCCGCCGGGCTTGAGCGGACTCTTCTG
>JAZRNP010000106.1:0-2871 GCA_045648225.1 Victivallaceae bacterium
CAGTACAACCACCTGAAAGACTACGTCTATCACGTGGATTTCGTTCTGGCGTAAGAGTGAAATAAAGTCAGTTTTCATCTCCGGTCCGGTAAATCCGGTATCGGAGGCAAATCAGGAAATTTTCTCTCATGGCGTTGCGCAACGAAAGCGGTATAAAACTTATCGTCGGTCTGGGAAATCCCGGAACTGAATATGAGAAAACCCGCCACAACGCCGGATTTATGGCCGTAGAGCAGTTGCTCCAAACCATGCCGCAAGGTTCGTTTGAAAACGGTCACACTGCGGAAAGCCGGGTTTATACCGGGCGTTTCCGGGGCAGGAATCTGGTTTTTCAGATGCCGCTGACTTATATGAATTGCAGCGGCAGCGCAGTGAAAACCCTGAGCCGCCGGTTGGGAATCCAGCCGGAGGAGATTCTGGTAATATCCGATGATCTGGATTTGCCGGTCGGCCGCATCAGATTGCGGCGGGGCGGTTCCGACGGAGGCCACAATGGTTTGAAGTCGATCATCGCAGAATTGGGCAGTGCCGGATTTCTGCGGTTGAGAATCGGGATCGGGCGTCCGGAACCGGGCAAAACAGTTGATTATGTGCTGACCGGATTCGAGGGAGAGGAGAGTACGCGTTTTCAGGAATCGCTGACTCTGGCTGTTGAAGCGGTGCGTACCGCAATGATCGCCGGGATCTCCGCAGCAATGAATAAATTCAACGCTGCACGCAAGAGTGAAAAAGAAGATTTGCCGACAGAAAAGAAACAAGAAAATTAAAACTTTCAAAGTAAAGACAAAGAGGTATATTTTGAAAAAGTACGAAGCTGTATTCATTCTGGACATCCGTAAGACGGATGACGAGGGTGCGGCATTCTGCCGTGGTTTTGAAGAACTCATCAAGTCGCTCGGCGGCGAACTGGAAAAGACCGTCCCCATGGGCCGCAAACAGTTCACCTATGAAATCGACAAACGCCGTGCCGGACTTTATTTCGACTTCATCTTCACCGCTGATGCGGACAAGATCGTCGCAATCAAAGAACGTTACAAACTTGATGCTCAGGTTCTGCGTAATCTGATCCTCATCTACGACCGCCCCGAAGGCGTCTCCGATGAGCCGATCAATTTGGACTGATTGATAAAATTGTTTAAATTCTGCAACATTTGAGGAAAGAAAACATGGCTTCTCTGAATAAAGTATTTCTTCTGGGCAACCTTACCCGGGATCCTGATTTCCGCGGTCTGCCCAGCGGTCAGAGTGTCTGTACACTCGGCCTGGCGGTCAACCGTCGTTTTATGGGCAGCAATGGTCAGGAACAGGAGGAGTCCTGTTTTGTTGATGTTTCTGTCTGGGGCAAAACTGCACAGAATTGCCGTCAGTATCTTTCCAAAGGTTCTCAGGTCATGGTCGAGGGACGTTTGAAACTTGACTCCTGGGAAGACCGCAATGGCGGCGGACGCCGTTCCAAACTCACCGTGGTCGCAGAAAATATTCAGTTTATGAACCGCCGCAGCCGTGAAGACGGCAGTGCTGACAATGCCGGTTATCCCGTTGCGGATAACGGCAGCGGATATGCCGCCGGCGGCAATTATCAGCAGAACAATCAGGGCGGATTCCCCATGCCGCAGGACAGTTACCGTCAGTCTGCGCCTCCGATGCCGCAGGGCAATTACGGTAACCCGGCCAACGGGGCGGCTCCGATGCCGGAAGATGATATTCCGTTCTGATCAAAGAATAGCAACAAAACAATAACAAAACAATAAAACCATTATTTGAAAGGATTCTCATGCAGGGTCAAAAGAGACAGGGTGGTCGTCGTCGCGCGGCCGCAAAACCCAAAGTTTGTCGTTTCTGCGAGGCCAAGGTTCGTTACATCGATTTCAAAGATGCTGAAACCTTGATGAAGTTCCAGACCGAAAAAGGCAAAATCATGCCGCGTCGTATCACCGGCAACTGCCTTGATCATCAGAAAATGCTCGCCACCGCTGTCAAGCGGGCGCGTATTGTCGCTCTGGTCTACTGAGTTTTCAACGCAATAACAGGAGTTAATTATTATGGCTCAAGTCAGTCTTATTCTTCTGGATGACGTCGAGAATCTCGGTCTTGCCGGTGACGAAGTCCATGTTGCTCCCGGCTATGCCCGGAATTTCCTGCTGCCCCGCAAGCTGGCGGCCAAAGCTACCCCGGGTGCTCTGCGTCTGGTAGAGTCCCGCAAGGCTGCTATCGCTGCCCGTCGTGCCCAGGAATTGGAAAATGCCAAAGCTCTCGCCGCCAAACTCGGCGAAATCGAACTCTCCATCGCTATGCAGGCTACTGAAGATGATCAGCTCTTCGGTTCTGTCACCAGCCGTATGGTTGCTGATGAACTGGCCGCCAAGGAGATCAAAGTCGAACATTCACGCATCACCATCGATCCTCCGATCAAAACCATCGGCAGTTTCGAAGCTGACGTGAAACTCCATGCCGAAGTCACGGCCAAGGTCAAAATCTGGGTCGTCCGCGGCTGATTCCGCGACGGTATGTACTTATGGCAGAAGTGAAAAACACTTCTTCTCAACGCCCGGCGGGTATTTTACCCGACCGGGAGCAGCCGCATAATCACAAAATCGAACAGGCGGTTCTCGCATCCATGCTCCGGGAACCCAAAAGCTGTGTCGATATTGTGGTGAGCCTTATTGGCAGTTCTGCGGAAAATTTTTATTCTGCGGCGCATCGTGATATCTTTACTGCCGCAATCGAGCTCAATGCTGCCGGAACCGCTCCGGATCTGCTCAGCGTTGCTCAAAAACTGCGTTCTGCCGGCAAATTGGAAGCTGTCGGCGGAGAGCTCTATCTGGCAGAGCTGTTTTCTGCCATCGCCACCACCGTGAATATTGAATCGTG
>JAZRNP010000107.1:0-2287 GCA_045648225.1 Victivallaceae bacterium
TTGATTGCCGGAGATCTGCCACATTCCGGGGGTTCCGGAAATTTCCAGATGGCATCCCCGGGGACAATTTATACAAATGATGGATTTATTCATTTTTTCACCTCTTCAAGGTTGAAAGTGATCTCACTGGAAACTGCTTCAAGTTCCACCTGGATCATCTCTGCCGGACAGACGAACATTCTCGTCCAGCGTTTAAGTTCATTACCCTGCTCATCAAGTGCAGTGAGGATTGCTTTTTCGCAGCTGATCGTTGGACGGAAGCGGAAATGGACTGTTTCACCGGAAGCAAATTTCACCGGTGAAACATAACGCAAATTATTCTGAACCTTTGCCGCAAATTCCGGAACCGGAGCGGTTCCGGAGAGCTTACGCACGACTGCCCGGCCGGTTTCGGCGGCTTCTTCTGCGACAAAATCTACCAGATCATGCACATGAAGTGCGTTTCCGGCAACAAATATGCCCGGAACATTGGTTTCGCCGTTGGAGTCAACTTCAGCTCCGCCGGTTGCCGGATCAAGTTCGACTCCGAGCGGCAGAATAAGTTCATTGGCCGGAACCAGTCCGACGGAAAAGAGTATGGTATCACAATCAAAATGCCGGAGTTGGCTCATATCCGCCTTGCCATCGACCAGCGGAGCAGCATCCAGACCGCTGACGTGTTCCGTACCATGGATGTTGACCACCTGATGAGAGAGCAGCAGCGGAATATTGAAATCCTCCAGACACTGAGCGATATTACGGATCAATCCGGACGGACGGGGCAATATTTCAATTACCGCCTGCACCTTGATCCCGCACCAGCTCATACGCCGGGCCATGATCAAACCGATATCCCCGGAACCGACGATAACGGCACTTCTACCGGGCAGAACACCTTCGACATTGAGCAATTTCTGGGCGGTTCCGGCAGTCCAGACTCCGGCGGGACGCCGACCGGGAATTGCGAGATTGCCCCTGCTGCGTTCCCGGCATCCGACCGCCATGATCACCGCTTTGACGGTAAGGATGGTAACACCATCCTTGCGGGAAAGCAGTTCCAGAGCAAAAGTTCCGTCATCGTTGCGGCGGATCTCCCGGACGGTGGTGCCGAAACAGAATTCGGCATTGGCAGCTTTGGCGAGCTGTTCGGCTTCAGCGGCAAATTCCGGACCGGTCAATTCTTTTTTGAAACAGTGCAGTCCGAATCCGTTGTGGATGCACTGGTTGAGAATTCCGCCGGCACGTTTTTCCCGATCGATGACAATGGTGGAAAGTCCCCCCTGCATCGTCTCTTTTGCAGCAAAAAGACCGGCCGCACCGGCTCCGATAACGGCAACATCACGTTGAATATACTGAATCACGATCAATTTCCTTTCACTTCAAGATCACCGAGTTTTCCGGCGAGCAGATAACTGTTGCCGCCCCGTTTGGTCAGCTCCTGCAGCGGAATACCGCTTTCCCGGGCGATTATCCGCATGATTTTAGCTGAACAGAATCCGCCCTGGCAGCGTCCCATTCCGGAACGGGTATAAAATTTGACCCCATCCAGAGTGGTGTGGCCGTGACGGACAGCTTCGATGATCTCAGCTTCGGAAATTTTTTCACAGCGGCAGACCCAATCGGTCGCAGCCGGATTGCGGTCATGTTCTTTGGCAAGAGCTTCACCGGAAAGCTTGCGGGTTTCGACCGGAGCGGGCAGAGTCACCCGGGCGGCAGATTTCTTTTCAAGCGGCAATCCGGATTTTCCGAGCAGATTTACCACATATTCGCCGATTGCCGGACTGGCGGTCAGACCGGGAGACTGGATTCCTGCGACCTGAATAAAGTTGCTCACCTTTTCCGAAGGTGCGATATAAAAATCTTCCTGTTCCAGAATAACCGGACGCAAACCGGAGAAACTGTTGATCACATCCCGGGCATTGATTCCGGAAATCATGGGATCGACCAGTTTCAGGATCCTGGAGAAGTTTTCCGAAGTGGTGAAATCATCAGTTTTTTCATCCACCACATCCGCAGTCGGTCCGATCATGGTCGTACCGCCCACCGTCGGAATGACCAGCACCCCTTTGGAATGCTTGGTCGGCACCGGGAAAACCACATGATTGGGTTTGGCGGCACTGTTGCGGTCAAGGAGATACTCCTCACCTTTGCGGGGACTGATGGTGAACTCTTCTGCACCGCAATAGCGGGAGATCTCATCGGCATAAAGTCCGGCCGCATTGACCACATAACGGGCCTTGATCTCATTGCCGCAACTGTCCGAGAGTGTCCACACTCCGTCAGCCCATACACCGTGAGCTACCTTGAA
>JAZRNP010000108.1:0-6991 GCA_045648225.1 Victivallaceae bacterium
CGGGAGCCGGAACGGCAGCGGCGGCACCGGGAGCGTCGAACTGTTCACCGGGCTGACCGATAACGGCGACCGGGGCGCCGACGGCGACTTCTTCACCGGCGGGAACCAGGATCTTCAACAATGTACCGGAATACTTGGACAGTTCCTGAAAACTGGATTTTCCGGTTTCGAGGTCGAACAGAGGCTGTTCTTCCTTGATCACATCGCCCTCTTTGACCAGCCAATTGGCCAGCAGGGCACTTTCTTCGGAAACGCCCATCTGGGGCATCAGAATAAAGTTTGCCATTTTTTCTCTTCCTTCTGTTTTAATGTTTAAAACTTGTAGTTGTTATAATACCAGTGCGATACGCTTTTCCAATTCAGCGTATATTTCTGATTCGAGTTTTCCGTCGGTGACCAGCACATTGACCTCCTCCGGAGTGGCAAAAGTGAATGGCAGCAGTCCGCAGGATTTGGAAGAATCCAGCATCATTACCACCTTTTTTGCCCGTTTGATGACTGCACGCTTGAATATTGCTCCATACTGGGAGCCGACCGTGAAACCGAATTTTTCATCGTAAGCAGAGGCGGTCATAAAGGCAGTTTCGATATTGAGTTTTTCCAACTGTTCCGGGAGTTCCGGGTCGGAAACGGCGATCTCTTTACGCGAAAGTGTTCCCCCCAGCATAAATACGGAGGGTTTCTCTTTGCGCATGGCGATTTCCAGAGCAATGTTGGGAGCGGCGGTGATAACCACCAGATTGCAATCAGGCAGTTCATTGGCAAACGCCATAGCCGTGGTGCCGGAATCGATGAAGATGCCTTTGCCGGGTTCGACCAGCTGGACAGCTTTGGAGGCGATGATCTGCTTGGCTTCGTGATTGAGCTGTTCACGTTCGCTGTAGATATCCTCAAGCATACCGTAGCGGTAGGGGATCTTTCTCGCTCCGCCACGGGTGAGGATGATCAGATTGGCAGCTTCAAGGTAGGCCAGATCACGGCGGAGAGTCATCTCCGACCACTTGCTGAAGTGTTCAGCAAGTTCGCTGATACTGACCTCTCCGCGTGCTTCGATAAATTTGCGGATCGCTTCCCGTCTTTCCGTCATGCCAATGCCTTGTTATTTCAAATAAGCTTATTATATATTATGTTGTCGACACAATAATATATCATCACAAAGGCGGTTTTTCAACCGCCTTTTGTGAAAAGTTGTCAAAAATATGTTAATTTGTAACACCAATGTTATTTTGCGGTTTCCGCCTGGATCTCTTTTCCGGACTTCATGGAATCCGGGAACTGGCGTTTGATGACCGGGAAAATAATGCAGATCAGCGGAATGACGAGGAAGAACAGCACGCTGCCGCCGTAGAAAACCCGATCCGCATCAAAGTGATAGTAAATAATTCCGCTGGTAAGTGAACCCAGCATCGTACCCAGCATCCGGCAGGTCATGGCAAAACCGAACACTCCGCCACGCCGTTCCGGAGGAGTGATGCGCGCCAGCAGACGCTGCAGTACCGGTTCGATACCGCCGCCGGCAACAAATGCCAGAAAACGGGAGATCAGCAGCAGCCACACGCCCGGGATCACGATGCCGAAAACGGTCAGGTCACGGCAGGCACCCTGCGCCAGAGTCAAAGCGGCAGTGAGAGCAAGCAACGGAATGAGCAACTGTACGGGGCGGCATTTGTCCGCCATCTTGCCGAGGGTGAATCCGGCTATGATACCACCGATGGCCGCAGCCGCACTGATATATGCCGTCCAGCTCAATTTGAATTCGGTCATGGATTCGATCTTGAGCGGCAGATATTCGGTTTCCATGTTTTTGCCCATTGCGGCAAGCATGATGAACATCAGGACGTAAACAGTGGAAATAGTATAGCCGGTGAAGTTCCAGCGGCTTTTGTTTTTCAATTTTTCCGGATCGATCTTCTGACGGACAAAGTTTTCTTTGACAAAGAGGTTGATGACACCGCTGATGACATAGGTGACGCCGAGTGAAACAAAGGCAATCTGATAACCGAATTTTTCAACCACCAGAGAGCCGACGATCAAACCGGCCATCTGGCCCGACCAGACCGCCGTACTGAAAACACCAAGCGCGAAACCCTGATGTTCATCCGGGGTGGTGGAGACGATCAACGCCTGCGCCGCATTTCCTGAACCGGAGAAAAGCGATGCCAGAATACGGGTCACCAGCAGCACACCGAAAGGCGTTGCCACCGCACCGATTCCGACCAATCCGAGTGCCTTGTTGATATAGATGCTTATCGGAATACAGAAACCCATCAGCGGAAAGATGAATGCATTGGCAAAATAGGCCCGCAGCAGCATCAGTTTCCGGCCGAAACGGTCAGCCACAAGTCCCCACACCGGGGAGATGATCGCCAGACACAAGGTGGAACAGATGTGGAAACTTGCCAGAGCTTTGGCCAGCTCTTCCTGGCTGCTCAGTCCCAGTACATCTTTTATGTAGTAGGGAATAAAAGGAATGGCGGCAGAGTATCCGACAAAGCCGAGTAACTGTCCTATCCACAATAAAATAAGGTTGCGTCTCCACGGAATAACGTTGCTGCTCATTGAAAACCTCCTGTCAGCATTTTGATTTACTCGCCGACAACCCCATTTTGCCAGCAAGTGATGAATCAACGATAGATTGTAAAAAATAATAAACCAGTGCCGGCACCAATGCCGCACCGGTGGTAGCCCCGATGATAGTCAGAATCGTAATGGTGATGGTGATGGTTTTGGATACTCCGGTAAAGAGCAGAGCTTTGCGTTCGGCAACGCCGATCTTGAGCAGTGCCGAGCCGTACCACACGATCGCCAGCAGTGCCGAATGCAGCACCAATGCGCCCGCCCCTTCATGGAGCAGAGATGAAACAGGATGCTGTTTGAAGTGGGCACAGGATGCGGAAAAGAATCCCCAGACCAGCATAATGACCGCTGTCGAGGAGATGTAGGTGAATATCGGCGGCAATTTGCGTTTTGCCAATTTTCCCGCCGTGAAGCCGACGATCGAGGGCAGCAGGACCAATACCAGCAGTTGAATGAACATTTTGACCGGGTTGGTGTCGACCTCTCCCTCAGAAGAAATACACAACGCCAGCATCAGCGGTATCGTGGTCACGCTCAAGAGATTATATCCGACCGTCATCAGGATTGCTAACAGCGAATTGCCGTTCGCCGTTTCGGTCAGAACGATGCCGCTTGAAAGCGTCGGAGGCATCGCCGCCGCCACGATCAATCCGGTTGCCGGAAGTGCCGCCAGACGGAAAATTTTGGCAACTCCCACTCCGATCAGGGGGCTGAGGATCAGCGACATTATTGCACCGCCCAGAAAGAGTACGGCGAATTTACGGTCAAATCGGGTCGCACCGATATCCACATTCCAGCCGCAGACAAGAAAGGTGATAACGATCATGAGATTATTGGCTGTCAGGTATTCTCCGCAGCGCAAAGCTTTAAAGGCGATTCCCGGTTCGGGCCAGATAAAAGATATCGCTATGGAAACCGCTATTCCCAGCGGCAAAAACAGTTTGCGGAACATTCGAAATTTCTCCATGAAAAAATTTATAATATCTCTATAATATACCTCCATTTTGCCTTTTTGTCAACGTGATTTGCAAAAGAGAAGGTGTGGAATTATATTAGCCGGATGACACAATCAGGGAGAAATAATGAAACAATTGTCTGGAATGCCGGAAATAACACTTCAAGGTCCCGGAAATATCGCTTCGATCATGGCCGCTGCAGTAGAAAAATTGTCTGCCGGAGAAAGCAGCCATGATCTTGATCACACTCTGCGGGTCTGCCACAATGCAGAAAAATTACTGGCAGACATTACCGGTGCCGATGCCGATGTTGTCCGTTTGAGCTGTCTGCTTCACGATATCGCCCGCCCGGAGGAGGATGCCGGGAAAGGGAAGTGCTGCCATGCCGAATTGAGTGCACTCTATGCCGGAGAGATTTTGAAAAACGCCGGTGTTGACCGGCATACTGCCGATCAGGTGGTCAACGCCATCCGGCGTCACCGTTTCCGCCGGGGAGAGGCTCCTGATACAATTGAGGCAAAAATTCTCTACGATGCCGACAAACTGGATTCACTGGGGGCCGTCGGTCTGGGCAGAGCGTTCCTCTTTGCCGGGCACTGTAATGCGCGATTGCACAACAGCGAAAAGGAGGCTCTTGATTCGCAGCCTTATTCCAGAGAAGATACCGCTTATCGGGAATATCTGGTGAAGCTCCGCTTTGTTCCGGAAAAGATGTTCACTCTTCAAGGCAAAAAAATCGCAGTCGGCAGACTGCGATTTATGGAAGAATTTTTTTCAACGCTCGAAGCTGAAATCAACGGTTGAACACGGTTCAGATCTTCAATTGATTATCTCCGCAAACCATCGGATGTCCGATGTGACCTCTCCGAACCGGAAGTTTTTCACGCCGTAATGCGAACCGCTACAGCGGGGATGGAAAAAGAGTTTTTTCCCGACCGCATCCGCCCGGTACAACCCGATGATATTTTCAATAAACAGTGAAATCGGTCCGGGCGCACTCCAGCCGCAGAGATCTTTGCGGACATATTCGCCGCACTTATTGTCTGCCGGTTAACAGGCAGTGGGAGAATAACACTCCCATATATTATGCGGCAGGAATTTTTCATAGGTTCCAACCAATTGATGTGTGCCGCAGCCTGTTCCCACGCCTTGTAATGAAGTTTTACAAAATCTGGTCTTTCCGCAAAGATGATCTCCGGAACCAGATCCCGGTAAAACATCAACAGCTTCCGTTGATGAACAGCCAGACCGTGTAGCCGCAGTAGATCAGCAGCAGAATTCCGCCCTCAAGACGGGAAAGGATTTTGCCGGTCGCCATCATCACCCACAACATCGGAAGCAATGCCAGCATCACGCCGAGATCGATCAGATTGACATTGGGCGCATGCAGATCATTGACCATGGGGGCGATTCCCATGATGACCAGAATATTGAATATATTGCTGCCGACCACATTGCCGACGGCGATATCCCGTTCACCTTTGATCACGGCAACCACGCTGGTCGCCAATTCCGGCAGACTGGTTCCCAGAGCAACGATGGTCAAACCGATCACTGCCTGTGAAACACCCATGGCCTGTGCAAAATAAATTGCACTGGAAACAAAACAGCGGGCACCGAAAACCAATCCGGCAAGACCTCCGCCGACCATTATCAATGCGAGCCATACCGGAGTATTGCCGTCGCCGCCCTCTTCTTCTGCAGCGGCACTCAATTCACCGCCACCGGATTTCTTGTCCTGATAAAAACTCCAGACCAGATACACAATGAGGATGGATAACATCACCGCACCCTGCCAGAAGTTCAATCCCCGGCCATCCAGAAAGTAAAATACGCTGAACAGCACCGATGCACCCAGCAAGAGCGGCATATCAAGTTTAAAGAGTTTGGTGTTGGTCACCACCGGTTTCAAAACGGCACACAGACCGAGGATCAGTGCAATATTGCAGATATTGCTGCCGACCACATTGCCGACGGCGATATCGCCGCTGTTGCTCAATGCCGCCTGAATACTTACCACCAATTCCGGCGCGCTGGTTCCGAATGCGACCAGAGTCAATCCGATAAGCAGCGGAGAAACTCCCAGCTTTTTGGCGATGGCAACGCCGCCGCGGATGAGGTATTCCGCTCCGAAGTAGAGCAGGGCAACGCCCAGAATTCCCATGCCGATATTTTTCAAAAGTTCCATGATTTACCTCACTTGCAGTTGAGTCTGCCGCCGGCGAGGATCAACTCAATATCCCGGGCCGAGAGCGGATGGTTGAATTTGATTTCGGCTTCACTGCCGTCGGCTTTGCGGAGCAATCCGGTGACCGGCCGGCCGACCGCCAGTTGCTGGCGGATGTTTTCAAAGATCAGTGCATCTTTTTCGGAAATGCGTTCGTAATCGGCCGGATCAGCAAAAATGAGCGGCAGAATACCGAAGTTGATCAGATTGGCCCGGTGGATGCGTTCGATTGCCAGAGCCGCCACCACTTTCACTCCGAGATACATCGGGCAGATGGCGGCGTGTTCCCGGCTGGAACCCTGGCCGTAGCTGTCCCGGCCGATGATGACACCGGCTTTTCCGGAATCCCGGACGGCAGCGGCACGTTCAGCGAAACTGGGTTTGCCAGCTTCTGTGAAACATTCAAAGACCACTTTGCTGTAAGCTGGAATGTTGCTCCGGAGCTTGAGATGAACTCCGGCGGGCATGATGTGGTCGGTTGTGATCTTATCACCGACTTTGATGACAACTTCACCGTTTACGGTTTCAGGAAGAGCCTGATTGACCGGGAATTCGCCGATGGTCGGTTTGCGGACAATTCCTTTACCGGGGACCGGCAGCTGGAAGTGTTTATCGTCTGCGAGGTAGAATTCCGGTTCTTCAATGACCGGGAATTCGATGTCAAGATCACGGGGATCGGTGAATACACCGGTCAATGCCGCTGCGACGGCAGTTTCCGGACTGACCAGATAGGATTGGTCGCCTTTGGTTCCGGAACGCCCGGCGAAGTTGCGGTTGAATGTACGCACGGTAATGGTGTCATCTGCCGGGCTCTGGCCCTGACCGATGCAGGGGCCGCAGCCGACTTCCAGAATACGGGCTCCGGCAGCGACCAGATCGCCGAGCAATCCTTCGTTGCAGAGCATTTCCAGTACCGGACGGCTGCCCGGGGCGATGCCCAGAGTCACATCCGGATGGATGGTTTTGCCTTTGAGTGCTTTGGCAACCAGAGCGAGGTCACGGTATCCGCCGTTGGTACAGCTGCCGATCAATACCTGATCCACAGGGATCCCGGCAAGTTCGGAAACACACTTGATGTTGTCAGGGGAAGAGGGGCAGGCCGCCATGGGAACGATTTTAGCAAGGTCGATTTCAATAACTCTGTCATATTCTGCGTCGGGATCAGCGGCGCAGGGGACATAGGAATTTTCACGGTTCTGAAGTTTCAGAAACTCCCGGGTGGCTTCATCAG
>JAZRNP010000109.1:0-18670 GCA_045648225.1 Victivallaceae bacterium
GTCAGACAGGTCAGACAGGTCAGACAGGTCAGACATCCCCTCTGTTTTATTGTCGGCACCGGGTATATTGCATACCAACCATCGCCTGTTTAAAATTCCCAGTCTTCCTAAAATTCCCAGCATTCCTATCCAAAGAGCCAATAGCTGACCACCGCCAGCCCCCCCGCTCTTTCCCCAAAAAAATCTGTCAAAAAACTTGCATTTTTTTGCACAGTGTGCTAAATTGTTTCCCATAACAAAAATTCTATTGTGAAAGGCATGATTTTATGGCAAAAATAACCACAGTTCTCGGTTTTGATATGGAAACCGATATCGGCAGCTGGACCAGTTTTTATGATGGTTTCGGCCACGGCAGTAAAGAGATCTTGCGTTTGTTGGATAAGCACGGTATTTCCGGAACCTTCTTTTTTACCGCCGACAGTGCGATCAAAAATCCGGATATCGTCAAACTCGTCCGGGATGCCGGACACGAAATCGGTTGTCACACCCTTTTCCATGAAACCATCGGTGAACCGCTCTTTGAGATCCCCGGCATGATTCCGATTTTGCCGGAAGAGGTCGAACACCGCATCGAACTTGCCACTCAGAAAGTCGCTGAAATCGCCGGTGTCCAGCCGACCAGTTTCCGCTGCCCGCGCCTCTTCGGTTCAACGGCGGTGGTCAACGCTCTGGAACGGCTCGGATACAAGGCCGATGCCACCTATCCCATGTACTTCTATAAAGAACAGCTTCGCCCCTACCATCCGAGCAAAGATGACTGGACCAAAAAAGGCGATCTCAAGCTGATCGAAATTCCCAACTTTGCCGACTTGTCCATGGATTCCAAGGATAAATACGGCCGGGATATGGATCAGTGGCCGCTGTGGCGTACCGAAAATGCCGAAGCGGTGATGGCACATATCAACGGATACTGCAAATATTGTGAAGAGCGTCAGGTTGAACCTTTCCTCTGCTTCTACGCTCATCCGTGGGAATTTGCCAAGATGCCCGAAGGATTGATCTATTCCGGTGAAGGCGCAGTGCTGCCGGATCCGTTTATCATCAAGAATTGCGGTGAATATTCCACGCAGCAGTTCGACCGTCTGATCGGTATGCTCAAGGATGCCGGCAGTGAATTCAAACAGGCGTGTCAGGTGACTGCGGACTGAAGCGGCGATGAAGCGGTATAAAGAGTTTTTCTCTCCGGAACTGCGTGTGGCGTTCCACGACCCGGCAGTGATCGATTGCCGGGTTTTGCGGAGCAGAAAATATATGCTCTCTTTGAATTACATTCCCGCAGGAATATAGTCCGCAGATGAGTTCAGTATGATCTGTGAATTTTAAATGCAATTGAAAATAGCTTATTAAAGGAGAAAAAAAATGGCTGTCTGCATTCCCAAATCTGAATATTTTGAACGTATCGCCAAATTTCAGGCCCGTATCAAAGCCGCCGGTCTCGATGCCTGTCTGGTTCATGGAACTGAATCCGACTTCGCCAACGTCCGCTATCTGAGCGAATATTGGCCCACCTTTGAACAGGCCGGTGTCTTTGTCCCCGCTGAAGGCGACGCTGTGCTGCTCATCGGCCCCGAAAGCGAAAAATATGCCCGCGGTCGCAGCGTGCTTCCCAAAGTCGCTCTGATGCTCAACTACCGCGAATCCGCCGAACCTGACTATCCCGGTATCCCCCTTGCCAAATATCCCGATGTGGTCAAAATGGCGATGGGCGACAAGCCGCTGAAAACTCTCGGTCTGGTCGGTACTGCAGTCATGACCAAACCGACCCTCGATGCGGTCGCTGAACAGCTCCCCGGCGTCAAAGTTGTGGTCGCTGACGAAGTTTTCCGTCCGTTGCGCTGGTTCAAGAGCGAAAACGAACTCAACTGCCACCGCAAGGCATTCAAGGTCGCTGAAAAGGCCGTCGCCGCCATGCTCAATGAGATCAAACCGGGCATGACCGAATTCCAGGCTATCGGTATCGCCCAGCGTGAAATCTATGCCAACGGCGGTGAATACGAAGGCCACAGCCTCTACTGCTTCGGCGGCAACCGTACCAGCAACGGTATCAGCCGTCCGACTTCTGCCAAACTCAAAAAGAATGAGATCATCCAGATCAATATCGGTGCCCGTGTCGGCGGTTACAGCAGCTCAATCGGTCTGCCGGTCTGGTTCGGCAAGCTCCCCAAAGAGCAGATGGCTCTGGTCGAATTCGGTCTCCGCGCTCACAAGTACACCTTTGAACTTATGAAAGCCGGTGCTGATGCTGCCAGCATTGCCAAAGATTACGAAAAATGGGGTTGCGATCAGGGCTGGGGCGATTATATGCTCTATGGTCCGGTTCACGGTCTGGGCATCATGGAAACTGAAAGTCCCTGGATCGAATCCACCAGCAACTACAAGCTGCAGGAAAATATGACCTACCAGATCGACACCTTCTTCACCGGAAACGGTTACGGTCTGCGTTGGGAACGCGGTTGTATCATCACCGCCGACGGCTGCGAACTGCTCTCCAAGAAGTTCATGAGCCTCAACTGCTGCAAACTTGACTGAGTTTGAGTAAGTTTATTCCGGAGTGGGGGAGTCTCCCCCTCTCCGGATTTTTGTGTTTTTCAAACAACTCCAAAAAACATCTTTTTTATGCAGGAAAACGAACCGGTCTGGAGTGTCAGTGCCGTTAACCGGGCACTCCGTGAAACTATCGAGGGGGCATTTATGCCCTTTTGGATGGGCGGCGAAGCGGGATCGATCACGCTTCACCGTTCCGGGCACGCTTATCTGCAGATAAAAGATGACAAATCCCAGATCCGGGCCTGCTATTTCGGCGGTGCCGCAGAGTGCCGCAAACTCGGCATCGATAACGGTTCGCTGGTGGAGGTCTGGGGGAATCTTTCAGTTTACGAGGTGCGGGGCGAATACCAGTTCAATATCAAAAAGATCCGCCTCGCCGGTATCGGTGCACTTCAACAGAGATTTGAAGAGCTCAAACGCAAACTGGATGCCGAGGGATTGTTTGCTCCGGAACGTAAAAAGCCGATCCCGCTTTTGCCCCGGGCAATCGGAGTTGTTTCCAGTCCGACCGGGGCGGCGATCCGGGATTTTCTGCAGATCATCAACCGCCGTTTTCCCAAGGTCAATATTCAGATATTTCCGGCTTTGGTGCAGGGGGCGCAAGCGGCCCGGCAGGTTGCAGATGGTATCGGATTTTTCAACCGGACAAAGCAGGTCGATGTGATTGTTGTCACCCGGGGCGGCGGCAGTATGGAAGATCTCTGGCCGTTCAATGAAGAAATTCTCGCCCGGGCGGTCGCCGACAGCCGGATCCCGGTCATCAGCGCAGTCGGGCATGAGATCGACTTCACCATATGCGATTTTGTCGCAGATTTGCGGGTGCCGACTCCATCGGCGGCGGCAGAGCTGGTCATCGGCCGGTTTGATGAATTCACCGCCCGGTTGGAACGCTCTTCCAAAGATCTCAGTGCCGCCTTGAAACTGCGGATAAGTTCTCTGCGCAGTGTCGTGGAACGATTGGCCGGAAGTCCGGTTTTTCACGAACCCCGCCGGGTGGTCGATGTCAAACGGCAATATCTGGATGAGTTGGAACTGCGGCTGCTTCACGGTGCAAAAAATTTCCATTCTCTCTGCAGCAGCCGTCTGGATAAAAATCTTGCCGCTTTGAATACTCTCAATCCGCAGCGGCAGTTGGAAAGAGGTTATGTCATGGCATTCGATCCGGCTGACGGCAAACTGATCACCACCTCCAAACTTTCTCCGGGCACTGAATTGGAACTCCGTTTCGCTGACGGCAAACTCAAGGTGGAATCAAAATGAAAGATCTTCTCTCCATCTGGTGCCGTTACGGAGAACTCGGTGCATCGAGCCGTCTGCGTTTCCGTCAGTTTGTCCCGGAACTGGAAAAAGCCGGTTGGACGGCTGAAATGCACAATTTTTTTGATGATGATTATTTGAAGCGGCTCTATTCCGGTGGGGGAAAGTCCAAAAAATCCTGCATTCTGGCTCTGTTTCGCAGGATCAGAGAGCTTTGTACTTTGCCGGTGGATGTGCCGCTTTTTATCGAATATGAGTTGCTCCCCTTTATGCCATATTGGATGGAGAAACTGTTTATCGGCAAACGGCGGTATATTCTCAATTTTGATGATGCAGTCGATCTGCGTTACAATAAAATTCCATTGCTCCGCAGCAAATATCCCCGTCTTATTGCCAATGCCGCCGGAGTGATTGTTGCCAATGACGAACTTCTGGAACGCTTTTCCAAATACAATCCTGCGGTATTCAAGCTTCCCACCGTTCCGCCTCCGGCTCCTGAAGGTGCTGTGCCGGAAAAGTATGGATCGCTGCGCATCGGCTGGATCGGAACTCCCGTGACCTATAAATTTTTGCAGAATCATCTTGCTGTATTGCAGGCAATGTATGCATATCATCCTTTTGAATTGCTGGTGATCGCCCGGGAAGATCTGCCGCCTCTGCCCGGCATCCCGGCCAAATATCTCAATTGGTCGCAGGAAACTGAACACCATTGGCTGCAGAGTTGTCATGTCGGCATCATGCCGCTGGATGACAGTGATTTTGCCCGGGGCAAATCAGCATTCAAACTCATCCAGTATCTCCGGGCGGGAATTCCGGCGATCGCTTCGGCGGTCGGGGAAAACAATCAGGTCATCCGGCAGGGAAAAACCGGATTCTGTGCGGCAAATCCGGAGGAGTGGCTCGCCGCATGGCAGAATCTTGCGGATGAACAGAACCGGACGATGATGAAGGAGGCTATTTTTGCCGAAGCTGAAAAATATTCTTTCGAAAGAAATTCAGCAGAGTTGATTTCAATAATCAATAAATGTCTGAAAAAGGAGTCAATATGAAAAAAGTGGTCCGTTTTATCCGGAATGAATTCACCGGATGGCAGCTGTGGGAGTTGTTCTATATTTCCGGGTGCACCGTTGCGATCGGTATTATTGCCTCGATTCTGGGAGATACGCCGCTGGGTATCGCTTCGGCAGTGACCGGTACGCTCTACACCATGTTTGCCGGAAAAGGTAAAATCAGCTGTTACATTTTCGGGATATTCAACACCGCTGCCTATGGGTACATTGCGTACAGTCAGCAAATTTACGGTGACATGATGCTCAATTGGGCGATATATCTGCCCATGATGTTTGCCGGTATCATCCTGTGGAGAAAACAGCGGGACAGTGAGGCCACGATCATAAAAGCTTCTCTCAACTGGAAAAAACGGGCAGCTTTATTGCTTCTCAATCTGATCGCCATCGCTGCTTATGCGGTGATTCTCAAGCGTCTGGGGGCCCGTCAGCCGGTGATCGATTCCTGTACCACGATCCTTTCGGTGACGGCGATGCTGCTGACGCTGAAACGCTGCATTGAACAGTGGATGCTTTGGACCGCAGTAAATCTGCTTTCCGTGGTGATGTGGTTCCGAGTCTATTTGAGCAGCGGCGGCGAATCGGTCGCCACATTGCTGTGGTGGATCATCATGCTGGTAAGCGGGATCATCTTTTTCTGCCAGTGGCAGAGGCAGATCAACCTGGAAAAGAAATGTTCTCCGGCAGATTGATCCGGTGAGTGCCGGTGACTTTTTTATTCAATATCAGCGTTTTCTGCTTGAAATCATTGCATAAAGATGGTATTTTTTATTTAAGACCGTTTATTTGGTAATAAAATCCGAGGTTGATAACGATGTATCATGAAATGAGTTACCGCGTTCCTTACGCTGACACTGACCAGATGGGGGTGGTTTACTATGCCAACTATCTGGAATATTTTGAACGGAGCCGTACTGAAATGCTCCGGGAAGCCGGTTTGTCATATTCCGATATGGAAAAAATGGGCTATTTCCTTCCGGTTTCCGAAGCCTATTGCAAATATTCAGGCAGTGCCCGTTACGATGATCTGCTCACATTCCGTTCCTGCATCGAGGAGATCAGCCGGGTTAAGGTGAAAATCCGCAGTGATGTGCTGCGGGATGGAAAGCTGCTGGTTTCCGGATATGTCGTTCTGGGCTGCGTCAACGCTGATTTCAAGATCTCCCGGCTCACCGAAGATATGATCGAATGCTGCAAAAAATGCATGGCTCCGGAGGAGGAAAAATGAGAAATCCCGCCATTGATGCCGACCGGCTCTATCCTTTGAAGTTCCAGCCGCTTTACATGGAGCGGATCTGGGGCGGAACTTTGATGAGTGAACACCTCAATCGCACTCTGCCGCCCCACAATGATCCCATCGGCGAAGCCTGGGAACTGGTCGACCGGGAAGATGCGGCAAGTGTCGTTTCCGAAGGTGAATTGACCGGCTGGTCGCTCCATGAATTGTTCAAGCATTACGGCAGTGCTTTTGCCGGAGAGAGTGCCATGCGTTATGAGCGTTTCCCGCTGTTGGTCAAGCTGATCGATGCCGGAGAAAAACTCAGTTTGCAGGTACATCCGGATGAAAAGGCGTGCGCCGAACTCGGCAATGGTGCCGAACCGAAAACTGAAATGTGGTATATCATTGCCGCCAAAAAAGATGCAAAAATTCTCGCCGGTCTGAATCCCCGGGCTACACAGCTGCAGATACTGGAAAAACTGGATTCGGCGGATATCGAAAGTCAGTTGCAGATCCACGCATCCATCCCCGGAGATACCTATTTCATTCAGTCCGGAACCCTCCACGCCATCGGTGCCGGCAATCTGATTCTGGAAATCCAGCAGAACAGCGATACCACCTATCACATCAGCGATTGGGGACGGGTCGGCAGTGACGGCAAACCCCGGCAGCTGCACCGGGAGGAAGGGTTGAAATCCATCTCCTTTACCAATCGTTCCTGCCCCCGGATTCCCGGAGTTTCCGGCAAGGTCGGATTCAACCGCAAATTTGATGTGGTGACGAGATGTCCGTATTTTAAAGTGACTGATCTGCGTCTGACTTCGGAGTGGAAAGATGACACTGCTCCCGGCAAAAGTTTCCATATGATAAGTGCGGTGACCGGACGGGTGCAGATCGGCAAGGATGAACGCACTGCGGTTCTGCTGCCCGGAGAAAGTGCCGTGATCCCGGCCTGTTTCGGAGCATATACGGTGCAGCCGCTTGACGGTGATGAAACGGTTGTACTCAAAACAACGTTGTAAAATATAATAAATAATAAAAGTATATTTGGTAATCATGAAATTTTTAACTGATCTGGAAAATTTTCTCCGTTCAAAATTTGCCGCATATCCGGCAACTCCGACGCTTGCTCTTGAACCCTGTCCGGCCGGGCAGGAGGGTGACTTTACCCTGAATTGTTTTAAAATTGCCCGTTTCTGCGGAAATCCGGTCGCCGCAGCCCAGGCTGTCGCTGAATTTCTCAGCAGCCACAGCGCAGTGGAAAAAGTTTCGGCGGTCAAGGCGTTTGTCAATTTGACTTTGAAACCGGAAGAACTCTACGCCGCCAGTGCCGCTGATATGGAAACTCTGCTCGGCAATGTCGGACTTCCTGAGGAAGAACGCAAACGGGTGCTGATCGAATTTTCCGCTCCCAACACCAACAAACCCCAGCACCTCGGGCACGTGCGCAACAACACCCTCGGTATGGCACTGGCTTCTCTGCTCAAGCGGGTCGGTCACGATGTGATCGAAGTCAATCTGGTCAATGACCGGGGTATTCACATTTGCAAATCCATGACCAGTTATCAGATCGCCGGAGAGGGCAAAACTCCGGAATCCACCGGTATCAAGGGCGATCATCTGGTCGGTAATTTCTACGTTGAATACAACAAGATGCTCTCCGCTGAAATCGCCGCACTCAAGGCGGAAAAACCGGAACTTGCCGATAAGGATTCTGACGAACTTTTCCTCGAAACCGCTCTGGGCAAACGTACTCAGGCCATGCTTCAGCAGTGGGAGGCCAATGATCCGGAGGTCCGGGCTTTGTGGAAGATGATGAATTCCTGGGTTTTCGCCGGATTTGCCGAAACTTACAAACGCATGGGAATCAATTTCGATCACACCTATTTGGAGAGCGAAACCTATTTGCTGGGCAAGGATATCATCGCTTCCGGTCTGGAACGGGGTGTTTTTACCAAGCGCGAAGACGGTGCCGTGATCTGCGATCTGGGTAAAATGGGCAAAAAAGTGGTTCTCCGTTCTGACGGTACCAGCGTCTATATCACTCAGGACATCGGTACGACCCAGCTCAAATACAATGACTATAAGCCGCAAAAGATGGTCTGGGTGGTCGGCGATGAACAGAATCTTCACTTCCAGATGCTTTTTGAGATCATGAAGCGGCTCGGTTTTGAGTGGGCAAAAGATCTCTTCCATCTCTCCTACGGTATGGTAAATCTGCCCAACGGCAGAATGAAAAGCCGTGAAGGTACCGTAGTCGATGCCGACGACCTCTTTGACGAAATGGCGGCCCTCGCCGCAGATGCATGCAAAGAGCGCGGCGGTGAAGAGCTTTCTGCAGAGGAATTGAAAAAACGCAGTGAGATCATAGGTCTCGGCGCATTGAAGTTTATGCTGCTCAAGTTCAATGCCAAAACCACGATCACCTTTGACCCGGCTGCTTCGCTCAAATTTGAAGGCGATACCGGTCCCTATGTCCAATATGTCGCTGCGCGTATCAACTCCATTGAACGCAAAGCCGCAGAAAAAAATATCGCCCGTACCGGAGTGGATTGGAAACTGCTCTCCTCGGTCTATGAGCGGGAATTGGCGGTCAAAATCTATTTCTACGGTGCCGCACTCCGTCAGGCGGCGGAACGCAATGATTGTTCCGGATTGGTCGAATATCTGCTTGATCTTTCCAAGGCTTTCAACCGCTTCTACCGGGAGTGTCCGGTGCTGGCCGCTGACAATGAAGCTCTGGCCGCTGCCCGTCTGGCACTGGCTTCCGCTGTCCGTCAGGTCATTGCCGACGGTTTGAGCACCCTTACCATCGGAGTCCCGGAGGCGATGTGATATGGCCCTTGAAACGGTGAAATTGCTGATCGTTGATGACGAATTCAACACCCGGGAAGCGTTGATGCGCTATCTCGGGCGCAAATTTGCCGTTACCGGTGCCGAAAATGGTTCGGATGCGATCGAAAAACTCAAATCCGAAGATTTTGATCTGGTTCTGACCGATTTGCGGATGCCCGATGCCGATGGCATGAGCGTTCTTGATGCCGCAATGAGCAAGGCAGTACCCCCAAAATGTATCATGCTGACTGCGTACGGATCAATTTCCGAAGCGGTGACTGCAATGAAAAAGGGGGCTTTTGATTTTGTTACCAAACCGGTCAAACTTGCTAAATTGGAAGAGGTGATTTCGGCGGCTTTGGCTTCCGGGAAACCGGTTTCTGCGGAGTCCGGAAATCCCTCCTCAGCTCCGGAGGCAGCTCCTCCGGTGCGTGTGAATGGCAAAAAGATCATCACTCCCGTATCGGAAAAAGATCCGATGCAGAAGATCTATCAGACCGCACTGGCGGTAGCTCCGTCCAAAAGTACGGTCCTGCTCACCGGAGAAAGCGGCACCGGCAAAGAGGTCGTCGCCCGGTTTATTCATGATAACAGCCGCCGCAAAGGATTGTTTGTACCGGTACATTGTGCGGCATTGACCGCCACATTGCTGGAGAGTGAACTTTTCGGTTATGAAAAGGGCGCATTCACCGGTGCTGTTGAACGACGGCGCGGTAGGTTTGAACTTGCTGATGGCGGAACGGTTTTTCTCGATGAGATCGGCGAGATCGATGCTGCCACTCAGGTCAAATTGCTCCGGGTGTTGGAAAATCACGCTTTTGAACGGGTCGGCGGTAATGAAACCATTTCGTGTGATTTGCGGGTGGTCGCCGCGACAAATAAAGATCTTAAAGAGATGGTCAAAGCCGGAACTTTCCGGGAAGACCTCTTTTACCGGCTTTCGGTAATAAATCTGGAACTGCCGCCGTTGCGTTCCCGTCGCAGCGAAATCCCCCGTCTGGTGCAGGGGTTTGTTGAAGAATTCGCCGCGGAAAACGGTAAAACCGTAACCGTTTCTGCCGACGCTGTAAGCAAATTGCAGAATAAAGCATGGCATGGCAATATCCGGGAACTGCGCAATTGCATCGAATGTCTGGTTGTGCTCGCTCCCGATAAATCTGAAATCACCGCCGATGATGTTCCGGAAGATCCGGCAGCTGAAGCTGACATTCCGGCTGCGGAAAATTCCGGTAATTCGCTCAATCTCGGCAATTCGGAAAAAGAATTGATCCTCCGGGCTCTTGCCGAATGCGGCAACAATCGTGCCGCTGCCGCCCGGGCATTGGGGATCAGCCGCCGTACGCTTTACAGAAAGTTGGATGAATTGGGAATCTGAGTGATCCCGACCGCAATCATCGTTCCGGTATTATTTTTTGACCGCCGGAAAGGTCAGCACTCCATTGGAAATCACCACGTTGCGTGAGAAGTCGAGCGCAAGATTTTCGGTGTGGTGTCCGAAGGGGAAGCCCAGATAAACCGGGACTTTGAATTTGGGAGCAAATTCTTTCAACACCGGCATGAGCACTTCAAGTTTGTCCCCACGGGTAAGGTGGCAGAAAACAATTCCGGCGGCACCGTCAAGAAACTTTGAATTGCAAAGTTCGGTCAGTTCAGCACGGAACTTGTCGGCTTTGCAGAAAACGCTTTCAATAAAGACGATCCGGCCTTTGACGTTGACATTGTAATCGGTTTTGGCAACTTTGTTGAAGCGGCTCAACAGACCGGCGAGGGCTTTGCCGGAACAATCTCCCGGAACGAGTGCTTCAAGTTTAAATGGACCGACCTCTTCGCCATTGTACATTTTTTTCATCAGCGGGATCATGCCGGGATCAAGTGCCCCTAGAGAAGATACATTGGGCCCGGCGACCGGCCGACCGTAACCTTTGCCGTCCAGAGCACACAGTATTGAAGTTACTGCGCTGTATCCCTGCAGATAAAGTTCAGGGCGTTTGGGCAATTTGCTCCAATCGGCACCGGCAACGACCTCTTCGGTACCGGCACCGCCGCGACAGCAGATGATCATATCGATCTCTTTGTCGTTCCAGGCGGCTTCAAAGTCCTGTATCCGGTATTTTGCCGGCATGGAAGCATAATAACCGACATCAGATTTTTCCCGGGGACGCAGTGCATTGGGATAAATTTTGACTTTGTAACCGGCCTTTTCCAAAAGCCGGACTGAAGTCATAATATGTTTCACTACCGGATAAGAACCGGGAGTAAAAATACCGATCGTTTTTACGTGTTTGGGAAAAACGCCGGTATAATTGCGGATTTTTCCTCCGGCAGCAAAAATTTCAGGATCCGGCACATTGGCGGCGGGAGCCGCAAACAATTCTGATGCTAAAACGAAAAGCAACTGTATTGATACAAACTTTTTCATCTCTCATTTCCTTTGGGCAGTAAATTCTTTGCTGGAAGTAATATAGCATTGCAAAGCAAAAAATCAAATGCCCAACCCGAGAGATCTCTGCCAGCGGAGTTGAGATGTACTGCTCTTATTGCAATTTTACAGTGGAGAATTCCGCAACGGCGCAGGAACTTCCAGCTCCGGATCGCATATTGACCACCATTTTTCCATCAGGCAGAGTATACAACAGCGGATGGATCAATTCGCCGGATTTTGCCTGCTGTTTGTATTCAATGCGTACCCGGTTCCATGAATAGTGTTCAGGGAGGATATCTGCGGCAATTGAAAAGTAGTAAGGACTGCTCAAGTGGCCATTGGGATCAAGTAGTGAGCGTTTGACTTCAAATGCGGACATTACGGTCCCGGGGATTGGCGGTATGGGAATTTTGCGCGGCAGACACTCCATGGGTTCAGCATCGTCAAATTTAACGTTGAAATCCTCCGGGTTGACCTTGACTGCTTTGGCGGTATTGAAGTCGAAAAATGCTCCGGCGGCATTGGCAATCAGGCACAGATTTCCGGATTCATCGTGCATGGTTATGCGCCGCAGACCGTAAATCGATTTGCAGCCGTAAATTTTTACCGCAGTCGAAATATTTTCCCGGAATAACGGCATACGCAAAATATCGATTTGAATGGACGACAGAAAAATCGCAATCCCATTGTCCTGCAAATATTTTTTCAATCCGGTTTCCTGATGCTCCTGAAACTGGCAGCAATCAGTCATTAAAGCAACTGCTTCATGCAATTTCAATTTGCCGTCGGCACCGCATTGAGTAAATGTCAACACTCTTTTCATCTCATACATAGAACGTACTCCAAATTAAAAGCTCGTGCAATAATATAGCATGAATATTTTAATTTTCAAATAGATTTAATATTAAAAACATTATAAACATGAAACAAAACGCGTGGTACATAATGAATGAAGTTTTTTGCCGGACAAAAATATCTTTTCCCGGAATATGCCGGCAAACGCTATTGCTTTTTATTCTGAAATGGTGTATTTTACACCGAACATGAAATATGCTGAGGAAAGAGGATAAAATATGAAAAAAAATGAGATCACCTGGTCTTTGATGCATCCCTCTCATGTGGATGTTGAATATATGCAGAGAGTAATCAAAGAGGCGCAAAGATACGATTTTGACAGTTTTGAGATCTGCGGCCCCTTTGCTCATCATCTTGGCGGCATGAATGGCCTTGCCCTCTATGAACCCTATCCCAGAACCCACGAACTGTGCGATAAAGAGGGGGTGAAAGAACAGATTGAAAAAATGCGTCAAATCGCTGCTCTCGCGCATAGTATCGGCAAAGAACTCTATTACTGGCACCGTGAAATCATGCTGCCCAAAGGGCTGCTGGAAGATTGCCCGGAAATGATGGACGAGCGGGGGGAATTTGATCTTCTGGGAAAATGTTTTCTGGATTTCCTCCGCTATAAGATCCGCAACGTTTTTGATAAAGTGCCGGATCTGGACGGGATCGTGCTCACTCTCACGGAAGCTGATTTTTCGGTGATCCATAACTCCCAGCCTGACCGTTATCCCCCGGATCAGGTGGTTTATGAGATCGTCAAGATCTTTGCTGAAGAGCATAAAAATGCCGGCAAACGTTTTATTTTGCGCTCATTCGGTTCCATTGCTCAGGATTATGAAGATATTCTTGCCGGTGCAAGAATTGCGGCAAAAGAGTTTTCCTTTGATATTGAAACCAAGATCACTCCGTATGATTTTGTCCCCTTTTTGCCCAGCAATCCGTTCCTCGTCAAACAGGATAATACATTTTTGAATGCGGAGTGTGACGGTCTGGGCGAATTCCTCGGTGCCGGTTATCTGCCGGCCTGCAATATCAAAAATATCTACCGCTATGTTCAGGAGGGCAAAAGTAAAGGAGTTTCCCGCTATGCCATCCGCCTCGACCGTATCGGCAACAATATTTTTGATTCTGCGCAGGAGATCAACCTTTTTGCCTATACCCGCTTCATCCGGGATGACAATGCGACGATCGAAGGCGTCCTGAAAGAATACGCACTTCTCAAATACCCCGATTGCGCAGAAGAGATGACCCAACTGCAGTTGAAGGGCATCGAATGTGTCCAGAAGATCAACTTTATCAATATGAACTGCGTTTACCACAAATTCCCCATCCAGCAGGATTTCAAATGGATCAAAGCGGGAGGTTCATTCAGCTTGTTCCGGGACAATATGGTGCTTTCTCTGCAGAAAGATATGTGGGGATTGCGTTCCGGCATCATGACTCCGGGCAGAAAGAATATCCTTGCTGAAAAGCAGGAGGCCTGTCTCCTCGCCAGAGAGGGATTGGATAAAATCATGCAGCTCAAAGGCAAAATGGCAGACGATGAGTGGCAAAAACATGAGAGAAGCTGGAAAATCGCTGTAAAAGTTTCTCAAGCACTCCTTGCTTATAATTCCGTAGTCTGCGCTTACTTTGATGCGATGGATAAAATGGAAAAAGATCCGGTCGCATTGAAAGAAAAAGTAGAGATGGCATGGGAAAAAATCACCGCCGAGATGCTCGATAAAAATGCTCCGCTTCCCACGCTTTTGAGTGTGTGCGACGGTGCGCCGCCGCCGAAAGATGATCTGGACAGAGTTTATTTTTCGGCGTTGCGTTTCCTCTGCAGAGAGTATCTGAAAGAGTATGAAGCTGAATATGCCGCCAGAAAAGAGATGCTTGACCGCAAGGAAGTCAAAGATTTTGTTATTCCCGGCGGTATCTATGACGACATCCGGGCGGGCCGGGCCATGCACGCCAGCCACAGCCTTTTGCAAAACGGCAGACCGGTGCGCTATGCTGGAAATACGGTATTCCCCAATGGCAGCGTGACCGTGGAATTTGATGCCGCTGCCGGAAATACGCTGGAAATCATTCTGGATAAAGATTCCACCGATGAATTCATGCTCACGGTGAACGGCAAAGATATTGCAGTTAAAGTTCCGGAACGCAAATGGACCGGTTTGATCGGAGAAAATGGAAAAGTTTCCGTAAAGATCAGCAAATCCGGCAAGGATTATGCCGCCATTTGTTCCATTGCGCTGCTGCAATAAAAACGTGCTGTTTTCAACAATAAAGAAAAGCGGGATATTTTGCTCCCGAGGGTCGCAGATGTCTGATTTTTATTACCTGCTGACAGAGCCAATAAAAAGGAGAAATCAGAAATGAAAGAATGTATGAAGATATTTTTTTCGATATTGGTTGCAATTTTTTTCTGCGGTTGTCTCGGTCCCGTCCTGCAGGTGGGTAATCCATGGGTGCCGGTTCAAAATTATAACGGGATTCCGGTGGTCAGTGCCGCTAATTCGATCTACAAGGAAATTCATTACAATACATTCGGATTTGATTGGGATGAGAACGACGGTTTTCTCATCCCGGTGCGGAAAAATAGTTTGAATAATGCTTTCTGGAGTTCAAAACTTACCGATAAAAAGAAACTTTATTCCGTAGTTTTCACAGCGGCAAGACAGCGGCATTATATTCAAAAGCCGGATACCGTAATCCTGTATAAATATCTTGAGGCATCCTACAAGGAAATTCCCGGTTCAAAAATCCGGCGTACTGCGCTGAAAATGGAACGGTGCAATTTCAAAGGAGTTCCGGCGGTTTATGTTTATATGGAAAATTTTGAAAAAGGGCGGGATCTGCACTTGAGGGAAGAATCCTATTACTTCTTTGATCCGCTTAAACCTGATACTTTGATCTATGAGGTCAGTTGGAGTGAACGAGGCAAAAAATCCGATTGGAAGTCCCCAAAAGCCGAAGTGCAAGGCAAACGGTTTTTCCAATGCTTCAAACTGCTTGGAGAGAAGCCATTCGATCAATAAACCTTTTTCTCCATTGTGATTTTTTAACGCTGCTTGGAAAAAAGGCAAAAAAAATGGCGGCTGGAAATTTTATTTTCCCCTCATCATTCTGAAAGGCTTTTTGAGCTTAAAACTTCAGAATTTTGATGTGAAATAAAATTCTGAAAATCGCTTCACTTTTATTCAGAAAAACTCAGAATATCTTTGGATTTCTTCGCCTTTAAACGGAAATTGAAACTTTTACCGGTGATTTTCATATTTTTCCTTCTTGATAGAATAGGTGTTTCCTATCGAAAGAACAGAGCCATCAAAACTGATGTTTCCGAATTTTTCTTTAGCGTCCTGCCAATTAAAAGCGATGCCGATTTTTCCGCAATCGTGATAATAAAATTTATCAACACCGCCGATGTGTATTCTTGCATATATTTCTATCCGGTTGCCGATATCTTTGCCCCAAACCTCTACGCCATAAAATGCTTTACCGTATTTGCCGTCAATGTGCTTTACTGCAATCAAATCAGATTTATAATCATCTGTTCCGCAGTAAAAGCCGATAAAAAACGCTAATACACCAAACAGCATAATTCCAAGATATTGTAAAATGCGTTTTGTTTTCATCTTTCCTCCTTCTCAAAACCGAAGTTGAAAAACGGCATCCATTTGATCAGGGCATTTTCATTGTAATTGAGCAAACCGATTTGAAAATTGGTGTTTTCACCTTTTTTTCCGGCTGCATTAAATAAACCAACTTGAAAAAAACATTTTTCGCTTGCATTTATCAATCCAATTTGCCATGGAGCGTGGTAGTTGATAATGCCGATATGCAAATATTCAAAAAAGTCTATTCCTGCAAACTGTCCTTTGTTAAATTTGCCGGAAATATTAAATAATCCGACTTTCAATCCATAATTTTCATCCACCCCTGCACAGTTCTCCAACCCGATCATCAATCCGTAATTGTGATTAGTCAGCGATGCCGCGGAAACTTGAATACCGTAATTGTTTTTCAATTCAGTTATGCCGCCAACTGAAATGATGGAAGAATACTGTTGTATTCCCAATAGTCCAATAGAGAATAACGTAACTGAATCAGAATCAAACAAATTTGCCGATTCAAAAATACCGGCTCCGACTTGTACCGGGGCAAATTTCCAACCGGAAATCACACCTTTGCCGTCAAAATCCCCGGTAAATGCAGAAGAAACGAACATCGCCGACAAAATTACCAACAAAAGTTTTTTCATTTCACATCCCCTTTTGCCGTGTTGATAGATTTTATCAGTATAACCCGGATTTGAAAGCAACTGTTGTTTAATATCCGTTGGTTAATATACTATCTGTGATGAAGTATTGCAAACCGGAATTCTCATTTTTCATTTTCACATCATATGAGCGAAGCGAATGCTTCATATTTGGAGTGAAACGGAAAATGCTTCATAACGAAGTTGCTTCATCTGAAAAGGCTGGTCTGGATTGGGTGAAGCACGCCTGTCGGCGTATGAAGTATTTTGCGGCATTGCCGCAAAATATGAAGCACCGCAGATGCGGTATGAAGCAAAGCCTTTTCAGGCTTCATGTTTTTTTGCCTTGAAATCAAGGCAAAAAAATGGCGGATCCGTCTTCGCCCATCCGGGCTACGCCGGGACAAGGAGGGGGGATTCGACGCAAGGGCGAAGCCCGCAGCGAGCCTGAACGAAGTGAAGGCAACCCGCAGCAAAGTGAGCAATCCCATTTTTTGCTCTCGCAAAAAATACCAAAGCAAAAAGAAAAACTCCTGACTAGACAAATCTGGATTTGTCAAAGTCAGGAGTTGATTTTTGCGGGATTGCGTAACGACGCTTGGAAAAAAGACAAAAAAATGGCGGAGAGGGCGGGATTCGAACCCGCGGTAAGATCTCTCCTACGACGGTTTAGCAAACCGTTGCTTTCGGCCACTCAGCCACCTCTCCGCATTGCAGCGTTTTAAAGTTGACGCTGCACAACTTTAAATCATCTCAACTTACTTGGAAGCGCGGCGGATGCCGAGTTCCTTGGTAAGGGAAAGATAACGTTCCACGTTTTCACGTTCCAGATAAGCCAGGAGACGTTTACGCAGGGCAACCATCGCCAGCAGACCGCGGCGGGTGCTGTTATCTTTTTTGTTGCTGCGCAGGTGCTCGGTGAGTTCGCTGATGCGGGCACTCAGAACGGCGATCTGCACTTCGGGGGATCCGGTATCACCCTCTTTACGGGCATACTTTTTGATGATCTCAGTTTTTTTAGCTTTGTCCATTTTCCAGTTCTCCAAAAATTTAATTTATCGCATTCCGCAGACCGCCGCCCGGACGTCGTGACGTGATCCACATGAACCGCTTTCCTATAATATATATCCATTCTCTGAAATTGCAAATCATTTTTGAAAATTTTTTGCCACAATGATTTGATAAAAAGAATTTTTCCGGGAGTTTTTCAACTGTGAAAGCTTGTATTTCCGGCAAATGCGGCTAAATTATGGAGTATGCACCGGCGGGAAACTGCGGTTTTCTGCGGATAACTTTTAAAAACAATATACGGGAAGTGTTTGCGATGTTCAAGTACAGAGTCATCGGGTTTACGTTGCTGATAGCATTATTGGGAGGAATTTTTTTCTGGCGTCCGTACGGAGTGTATCTCTTTTATGCGGCGGCACCTTTGATGGCAGCAATGGCGATCTACGAATGTGCTAAAATGTTCAACGATGCCGGAAGAAAAAATTTCCCGGTGATAACTGCGGCGGTATTTTATGTGCTTGCCATGCTCATACTGCTGACAGATCCGCTGAGTATTTCCGGATATATCGGAATTGCACTGATTACTCTGCTCTCGCTTGCAGGCGGGATAGTGATGCTTTTTAAAAGTGAAAATCTCACTGAAAAATATCTCAATTCCTGTGGAATATTCTTTTTCCTCGCCCCGGCGATGTTCGGCTTCCTCTTCTCTTTTGATGCCCATGTCGGACAGGCTCCCACCGGAGCATGGCTGCTCTTTTTGTGTCTGGCGACCAAAGCCACCGATACCGGCGGTTACATCGTCGGCACCTTGACCTCCAAACTTCCCGGCGGCAATCACAAGATCGCCCCGGCACTCAGTCCGAAAAAATCCTGGGAAGGTCTTATCGGAGGAATGCTGCTTTCGCTGGCCGTGGGCTGGGCGTTTGCCCGACTTGCCAATTATGCGCCGTTGTGGTGGTATTTGATGGCATCTGCAGTATTGAGTCTGGGCAGTTTCTTCGGCGACCTTGCTGAATCAGCCGTCAAACGGATGTGCAATGTCAAAGATTCCGGCCACTGGGTTCCCGGCATGGGCGGCGCATTTGACGTGCTGGACAGTTTTATTTTTAACGGCATCATCTTTTTCGGGCTGATGATGTTTCTTTAAAACATCTCTCATCTGAAAATAAAAAAGGCGTTGATTGGAAATTCCAATCAACGCTTTTTTGTACTGCTGATGACAGCAG
>JAZRNP010000110.1:0-4318 GCA_045648225.1 Victivallaceae bacterium
TCACCTGCAAAATGAGGTCACGTTTCAATACGCCAATGGTTTCGTGCATGCTGTCAACGTGGCGGTGTCCGCCGGGAGCGCACAAAATAGTTCGGGTATCGTTTTCATCCCACCAGCTCAAGTTGTAAAGCGAAGTTCCGACCACCGGGCCGTGATGACCGCCGGGCCAGCCGACCTTGCGCTGAATATAGTCGTGCGGCGAACTGATAAAGTCAGCCAATCTTGAACGGTACAATTTACCGAAATTGGCATGGGCACTGTTGAGCAGCTGATATCCGCTGTAATAGTAAACATATCCGCCGTAAAGTCCGGCAAGTTTATTGGGGGCCTCATCGCGAATAACCTGAAGATATTCCATTGCGCCGGTAACCATCGAATCCGAAAGGCAATCGATAAAGTCGGCGACATTACGGGCCTTGTCCAAATCACGGAAGACCATCAATTCGGAAGCTTTCCGCTCTTTTCCGGTCGGGATTTCGGCGTTAGCCAAAGTGACAGCGGGATTGTTCCACGCCTTCTGCAGCTTGGCATCGGTGCCGTAGCGGGCCTTGAGGAACTCCCGGAAATAAATTCTCATTGCGGGGCTGTAGTCGGCATATTTGCGCTGCCATGTTCCCAAATACTGGAATTCACCTCCGGAACAATGCGCCTGGATACGGTAACCGATGATCCGGGATGCGAACCGGGATTTTTCAAAATAGCGCAAAAATTCCCGGAATGCCGCCTTGCCCTCATCCCGCCATTTGCGGGAGGCCAGACTGGTCAAACCTTCCGGAGTATTTTTACCCTCGAACCAGACGCACTCTCCCGGGTTGGCATTGCACCACCAGCGGGGAGCGTCAATACCGTAAGTGACGATAATTTTGGCTTCGGGATAGGTTTTGAAGAACTTCTCCATACCATCTTCGATTCCGGCAAAATCATAACGTCCGGGCCCCAGCCAGGTGCGACCGGAGTTGGAACCGTCTGAACCGCCCATTGACACGCCATACAAGATTATCCGGTAATTTCCATCCCGGTATGCCCGCTGACGCTGACTCTCTCTCCGGGCCCGGAATCCGCTGAACCACAGCGGCTGTCCATTGAGTTCAGCTTGCAGATATCCATCTTTTTGAACCATTTTGACCACCGAATTGGCTTCTGCTTTCTGCGGAGGGATGGTCAGGGAGACCAGTTTATTTTCTCCTGCAATCACCGTTGAGTCAGTGACAATATCATAATCTCCGGCCATCAGCCGGGCAGCTTTGAGATCAAGATCAAATTTGACAGCTCCGTTTTTGACCGGCAGCAGATATTTTCCGGCAATCCCGCCGGAGAATTTAACCATGACCGGCAAAACATCCATTGAAAAATTTTTCAACTGCAAACTTCCGGAAACCTTTCCATCCACAGCAGCCAAATTATTTTTGACGATCTCAAGTTTTTTCCGGATATTGAGCGTATTGTAAGCTACACTGTGCCATGGACCGATCGGAGGAATACCCAGTTCCATTGCGGCAGTTTCGGGAGCAAGATCGCCCTTGCCTTCGCTCTGGCGGACGGAGAATCCTTTATCGGTTTTGATCAGAATCATTTTACCATCAGCCATATCGCAGCGCAATTCGCCGATAAGTGCAGTCGGACCGTTTTCATTCATCACGGAAATTTCAATTTTGTTTTTTCCGGGTTTAAGCAAAGAGGTAACATCGTGCAATGCGGTCTGCTGCCAGCCGCCGACCCGGCGGGCAACTTCTTTGCCGTTGAGCAGCAGAATATAGCCATCGTCAGCGGTCAACTGGATCCGGGCATCTGCCGGAACTTCCGGCAATTCAAAGCTGCGGCTGTAAACGAACATCGCCGGATCAGCGGTACGCCGTCCCTGCGGATGGCAGATCCACGAAGCCTGCCAATTGTCTCCGGTACGCCGTCCGGTGGGCGCAAATGAAAAATCCCCGATCGAACCATCGGCTTTACCGGCAGCGGAAACCACGATCCGGGTGCAGGTCGTGCACTCAGGGATGGAAAAACAAATTTCCTGAGTCCCGTCATCTTCGATCTGATCTTTGACGAGCTGTCCGATACAATTATCGGTATCATCATAAAATAAAACCGTTGTTTTCACAGAATCGGCATTTTTGGCCCGCAAAGCGAAACGGTACTCAAGTCCGGCGAGCAAATCATAACGCTTTTCGACAAGTTCAACGGGAGCAGAACCAAGTTTCAGCGAAGCTTCAAAATCTTTATTTTTGAAATTCTCCGGCAGTTTTTTACTGAACCACACTTTGCGGATGATCCACTTCTGACCAGGTTTGGCGGAAAGATCAAAACGGAAGCAGTCGATAATATTTTTCCATGCGCCTTTGAGCGGAATCGAAACGACCCGGGCCTTTCCGGCGGTCAAACTGAATGCGGTACGACGATATTTAGCGGCATGAAAAGATTTTTCATTTTTGTAGCGGTAGTAGATGGTTAAATTTCCGGAAACGGCGGCCGGAGATTCCAACAGGCAGTTGAAATAACCATACTTTTCGGAGCTGATTTTAGCCGGTATTGCCGCAGTGTAGGCGTAAATGGCACTCTGTTCGGCCGCAATTTCGGTTTCATTCTGCTGAAAAGATTTGAATCCGACCTGCGGAAAAATCTTGGTTTTTCCCGGAAAGATCACCACATCGCTGCTCTGATTGACATTGGCCGCTTTGACTTTTTTGGGGGCGGGCTTGGCTTTGACGGAAGCAGCGGTAATGGGCTCAAGCAGAGCATCGGCTTCACCGGTGAACCAGATGCGGGAAATTTTCCAGGTCATGCCTTTTTTGCCGGAAAGGTCAAAACGGAAAGCGGTAATGACATCTTTCCAATTGGCATTTTTCATCGGAATGGAGACAACCTGAGAAACATTGGCGACCGACTTGAAATTTTTTCGGCAGAAATTATCTTTGGCAAATTTTTTCTCACCGGGCTTGCTGAAGTAGATCGTAAGTTTGCTGTTGAAATCCGCATCGGCAGCAAGTTCAACATTGAAAGCCGTCACTTTGGCGGCATCAAGTTTAACCGGAACCGCCGCACTCCAGGAGTAGCCACGGGTCTGAACCGTGGTAATGGCATCCTTGCCGCATTGCCACTTTTCAAATCCCGCCATGGGATAAATAAATTTTTCCGGAAAAATACCGATCTCGGCAGCGCACACGCAGATAGCCGCACTGCTCAAAATAAAAAGAAATTTTTTCATAACTTATTTCCCTTTGTAATACGGATTCATGTGAATCAAATCGGCCTTTTTATTGGAACCATCGGCAAAACTGCGCATTTCAGAATTGGCATTTTTAACCAGTTCCACATGACCGTCAACAAAACTGACATTGGCAGATTTCGTGTGTCGATCCTGAATATTTCCGCTCCCGGATCCCAATCCGAGAAAATAAGCAAAACCGGCAGTATATTTCGGTTTGCTGTTGATAGAATCTTTGCATACGGAATCAGCAAATGCCACAGTTTTCCCCGGATTAACAGCTTTACCGGCTTTCATCGTTGGCACTGTACGGGCGACATTGGAGGTAGCAGTAGTTTGAATATAATCACTTGCAATACCGGCATTAATAGCATAGTGCACATAGCGCAACTCGTGTGCTTTTACATTAACTTTAGGTTTTACGGTTAATATACTTTGATCATATTGCCAATTATGAACTGCCGGACATTTCAACACACTATTCTCAATATATTTAGAAGCAACAAATGCCGCACTCCAGTTGTAGTAACCGGACGGATATTGTTCTGCCACTGCGACGTAATCATCATTCTCAGGCATATAGTAAGCAAGTGCTGTATTCAATTGCTTGACATTATTTGAACAATTAGAAGAGACTCCCCTTGCCCGGGCACTTTGCAGAGCCGGGAGCAGCATCGCGGCTAAAATAGCGATGATGGCAATAACTACGAGAAGTTCGATCAGGGTAAAGCAGGAATGTTTTACCAGCCTCGAGGCGAAACATTTTTGCATAATAAAACCTTTCATATTAATTACAGAAACAAAACCGTTTCCATACTATAGCATCAGGTTTGTAATTATGCAAGTTTTACAGTAAAAAATACAGCCCCCCGTGCGGGGAAGTTTCGCCGTCTTTACAACAAAGGATTGGTCAATGTGACCAATTTGCTGCCGTCGGTATCCAGCCAAACAGTAGTGATATTGTCACTTTTTCCTTTGTATCCGATGACATAATTCCGGGCTTCGGCGTGCCCATCAAGGAAAGCGGTATTGGCTCCACCGGGGTGCGCCGAAAAATTTCCGTAAGAGATATGCTTGGTATATTGAGCCAAAAACAGATCATTTCTTTCAGCC
>JAZRNP010000111.1:0-1041 GCA_045648225.1 Victivallaceae bacterium
CTTGAGTGGGGGTTCCGGAGAATAGACGGTTTTGACACCTTTTTCGATATGGAATTCCCGGAGTTTTTTGCGGACGACCCGGGCGAGGGGGCAGCCGGAAGTTTTAGAGATATCGGCGATTTTTATTTGTGATGGATCGAGTTTGCCGCCGGCCCCCATGGCACTGATGAAGGGGATTTTTTTTCGTTTGAGAGCGCAGATAAAGGAGATTTTGGGTTCGAGTTCATCAATGGCATCGATGGCGAAATCGAATCCGGGGGCGAGGATATTTTCGATATCTTCTGCAGTGCGCAAAAATTGAAACTTGGTTTCCACTTCGGCATTGGGGTTGATCTCTTTTATCCGTTCTGCCCAGACTTCCGTTTTGGGTCTGCCAACGGTGGAGTGCAGTGCAGACAACTGGCGGTTGCAATTGGTGATATCGACATTGTCGCCGTCAACGATGGTCAGGTGTCCGATACCGGCGCGGGCGAGGTTTTCCAGAGCGTAGCCGCCGACGCCGCCGATTCCGAGGACGAGGACCCGGGCGTTGGCCAATTTTTGACAGTTTCCTTCTCCGATGAGCAGCTCGCTCCGGTCGAATATCGGTTGGTAATCAGCACTCATTGGAAACAAACTCCGTAAAAGTATTATTGGCAAGTTCGAGTAAATCGGAATTGCCGGATTTTTTCATAACGTTATCTGCGATATTTTCCAGATCGAGATCGGAATTATCATCGGTTTCAAAAGCAATTTTTCCTGCGGGGCGGCGAAGTTCTGCCAGCAGTGCAGGATTGTCGGCAATGGAGTGGTGAAACGAAACGATGCCGCCCTTTTGCCAGATTTGATTGAGCAATTCAGCTTTGCCCCGGAAGCCGTGGATCGCCCAGCGCAGAGAAAACGGTTTAAGCAAAGCAAACAATTCCGGGAATGCCCGGACACAATGAAAAATTACCGGTTTATTGTAATCAGAGGCAAGTTTCAAAAATGCATTGAGAAATTGCTGCTGTACTGCAAGTGCCGGGCCGCGCAGCCGGTCAAGACCGATTTCACCGAGGGCAG
>JAZRNP010000112.1:0-11626 GCA_045648225.1 Victivallaceae bacterium
CACAGGTTTCCACCAGTGCATTGTTCTGCAGTACCACCCGGTAATCGTTGCGCAAAAGGATACTGGTCAGTGCCCGGTCTTCTCCGATGGTGGAGGGCTTGCCCATAAAAGTCTGATTGAGCCAGCCGTCCAGATGCGGCAGCAGTGCCGCTCTGCGGTATGCACTGATCGCTCCGGGGGAACAGAGCACTGCGCCGATCGCACTCTGGGCACTCCGGATGAAATCGCAGGAAAATACAAAACAGATATCCAGGATCCGGGGAATGAAACCCTGATTCATATTGCGAACCCGGACAATTCCGGCGGAACCGCCGACCCGGGAATCTTTGAAAGGCAGCACCAGATTGCGCAGTGTATCCGGCCGGACGAAGGAATCGCTGTCGATGGTAACGGCGATCTCATGCTTTGCCATATTGAATCCGAGATGGAGAGCATGTTTTTTTCCCTGATTCTGCTCCAGATTGATCGCAGTTATTCTGCCGTCGGCTTCTCCGGCAACGAGAGTGATCCAGTTCCAGGTGTCATCTGCTGAGCCGTCATTGATTGCGATGATTTCCACTTTCTCCGCCGGGTAATCGCTTTTGAGCAGTGCACGCAAGGTTTCCGCCACCGCCGAACCTTCATTATAGGCCGGGACGATGATGGAGCATCCGGGCAGCTCATCATCATCGATCTGTTCCTGCACGACCGGTTTGTAGAAGCAGACCAGAATGGACTGGAATATCAGATAAAATACCGGAATGATACCTGAACATATACTGATGTAGATCAAAGTGGTTTCAAGTTTTGAATTGTTGTCAAACAGAACGGAGCTCTGACTTTTTACTCCGTTGATAGCTGCCCAGGCAAAAATTGCAAAAACTGCAACAAGTATGGACATTTCAAATATCCATTGCATTTTGTTTTGCCAGATTGCCGACGATCGTTTCATTGTTAAAACTCCATTATGCAGTTGCCGAAATATTCATCTGTATAATATAGCACAATATGGTGCTTTTTTCAAGTTGGAAATCGTTGCCTGTGATTGGGGTATCCATTTGCAAAAAGCGGTTTTTTGTGTTATATTGTGATAGTGTCAAAACGGATGGAGAACCTATGAAGATAAGAATGTTGGCTCTTGTGATACTTGCGCTGGCAGTCGGCGGATGTGTCATTGCTCCGGCAAATTCAGCCGGTGACCGGGAAGCAGCCCGCTGGATGGGATATGCTGCCGAGGAGGGTAACGCCTATGGTCTGTTCAATTACGGTCAGTGCTGTCTTTTTGGAGATGGTGTTGCTCAGGATAGGGAAATGGGGATCCGTTATCTCCGAATGGCTGCCGAAAGAGGTTATCCGGAAGCGTTGGAGATTTTAAAGGAAGCCGGAGTGGATACTGAACCGGTGAAATAATGTTTTGTCAGCGTGCATTGCTTCGGTGATGCAGGCTTTTTTGAGAAAAATAATACAATACGAGGATTTTTTTAATGAAACCGTTTTTCGTTTTTTCCGGGCAGGGTGCCCAGAGTGTCGGTATGGGAAAGGATCTGGCTGAATCATCCCGGGCAGCTGCTGAGATTTTTAAAACTGCCGATGCGGTGCTCGGATATGATCTGAGTTCAATTATCTTTGAAGGACCGGCGGAAAAACTCACCCAGACTCGCTATTGCCAGGTGGCGATTTACACGATGAGCTGTGCTGCACTTGAAGCGTTCAAGGAAAAATTCCCCGGCATCGAACCGGTCGGATGTGCCGGATTGAGCCTCGGCGAATACGGTGCTCTTTATGCTGCCGGTGCTTTTGATTTTGTGACCGGACTCAAGCTTCTTGCCAAGCGGGCAGAACTTATGGACGAAGCCTGCAATGCCACTTGCGGCGGCATGGCTTCAGTTTTGAATGGCGATATCGCCATTATCCGTGAGGTGTGTGATGCGTGCGGAATCGATGTTGCCAACTACAACAGTCCCGGGCAGATCGTGATCTCCGGCGAAAAAGACAAAGTAGCCGCCGCCTGCGCCATGCTCAAGGAAAAGGGCATTCGCAAAGCTATCGAACTCAATGTGGCCGGAGCATTTCATTCCCGGTTGATGGCCGAGGCGGGAGTCCGGCTTCAGGGTGTGCTCGCCGAAACTCAGCTTGAAGTTCCGTCGGTTCCGGTCTATCACAACTTCACTGCTGCTGTTGCCGGTAGTGCAGACGAACTTCGCAGTAATCTGGCCAGTCAGGTCGCCGGATCTGTGCGCTGGCACGAATGTGTTCTGGCTATGACTGCCGCCGGCGGTGATACCATGATCGAATTCGGCCCCGGCAATGTCCTGACCAAGCTTTGCAGCCGTGCTCTGCCGGAAGTTGCTCTTTTCAACGTCAATTCGACCGCTTCTTTGGATGCACTTGAATTTTAAGGGTTGATACGATGGTTAAGTGGATCTCTCATCGGGGGGAGTCGCATGATGCTCCGGAAAATACCCTGGCGGCATTCCGGCTCTCTATGGAGCGTGACTGCGATGGCATGGAGTGTGACGTACATTTGACGACCGACGGAAAAGTTGTGGTCGGGCATGATAACTCCACCTGGCGCATGGGAAGTGCGGAACTGCTTATCGAGTCATCTTCTTACGCTCAGCTGCAGGATATCACGGTCTCTTCCGGGTTTGAAAAAGAGTATCCGGGTGAAAAGATTCCGCTGTTGTCGGAAACATTTCAGTATCTCGGAAAAGACCGGGAATACTATATCGAATTGAAAGGTTCCAATCTGGAGCTGGTTCCGGCAGTAGCTGAAGTGGTGAGAAATTCCGGGATCGTTCCGGCGCAGATCGTCTTCATCAGCTTCTCAGAAGAGTTGATCAAGGCGATTAAGATCGCCATGCCGGAATATCGGGCCCTCTGGCTCAAAACTCTTGTCCGGGAAGGCGAAATTATGACTCCGCAGGAGCTGGTGGCTAAACTTGATGAGCTCGGCGTAGATGGAGTTGATGCCAACGGACAGCGTGAAATCGGTGCAGAATTGATCGATGCTGTTCATCAGGCGGGTAAGATTTTTGCTGTATGGACCATTGATAATCCCTGGCAGGCAAAAAGATTTATTTCGCTCGGTGTCGATGCGATTACCAGCAACCGTGCCGCATTGTTGAAGTCACTGATTTCGTGATCGCATTCAGTTTGACACGGTTCCGGTGAATGCTTGAGAGAGCTGCTTTCTCCGGAAAAGAGAGGCTGCGGTAAAACTTTTTTTGCTTTGCGGCTTGTAAATGGTGCAATATGTGCTATATTATAGAGATTGCAAGTTTGAAAATTTTGTGAAATAATACAGTTAAATATTTGTAAGGAGTTTGAAAATGGCTGTTCCAAAACGCAAAACTTCCCGTATGCAGCGCCGTCAGCGCAAGGCCGCCAACCGTTACGAAGGCGTCGCCGCAACCTTCTGCCCGAACTGCAAAGCTGCGGTCATGCCCCATCGTGTCTGCCCCGCTTGCGGACAGTACAACGGCAAACAGGTCGTCTCTGTCGAAGCGTAAGTTTTGACTGAAAAACCTGCAATTCCGCAAAAAAGACGGCTCGTATATTTATGAAAATCGGCGTTGATGCTATGGGGGGCGATTTCGCTCCCGGTGTCGTTATCGAAGGGTTGGCTCAGGCTCTCGTCGATTTTCCTGATGTTGAAGTCGTGCTCGCCGGTTATCAGGAACGGGTGGAATTCTACCTGGAAAAATATGGTTTGACCGGCCATAAGCGGATTGAATTGGTTCATGCGCCGACGGTTTGCGAAATGTCTGAAGCGTCGGCAATCGCTTTACGTGCCAAACGGGATTCATCCATCACCGTTCTGGCACGTCTGCTTAAAGAAAAGCAGATCGATGCAATGGCAACTCCGGGACACACCGGAGCGACTGTTGCAGCTACCAAAGTTCTCGTCCGGACCCTTCCGGGCGTAGACCGTCCGGCATTGGCGGCAAGTATGCCCAGCAAGCACGGACGTTTTCTGCTGATGGATGCCGGTGCCAATCCGGATTGTACTGCATTGAATCTTGCCCAATTCGCCCTGATGGGCAATGTTTACGCCCAATACCTCTACCGCTGTGAACGCCCCAAAGTCGGGTTGCTCAGTGTCGGTGGTGAAGATATCAAAGGATGTGATCTTACCAAAGAGGCATTCAAACGTCTGGAGCAGCTTCCCATAAACTTTGTCGGCAATGTCGAAGCCGATGCTGCATTTGAAGGCGAAGTGGATGTGGTGGTTTCGGACGGTTTTGCCGGAAACGTCATGCTCAAAAGTGCCGAAGGTCTTGCCCGTTCCACCGTATTCTGGCTCAAACAGGTCCTGACTAAAAATGCCCTCCGGGTAATGGGAGCGGTTTTGGCAAAAAATGCTTTTACGGAGTTGAAAGCCTACGGTTCATCAGATGTTATCGGCGGAGCTCCTTTGCTCGGCATTAACGGAATTTGTATTATCGGTCACGGCGGATCCAATCCGACGGCGGTCCGTAATGCGATCCGGGTTTCTGCGGAGTGCGTTAAATTCGGACTCAATCAGCGCATCGTTTCTTCTATTGAAGCTGCCGGTGATGTGGCGAAACTTCTGAAATATCCGCCTGAAAACGCGCCGTCACAGGCGCAGTGATTCTGCCGTGGCTACTGCGGATAAAAAAAAATCTCCAACTGATACCGGTGTTGAAGAGGTCGCTTCGTCCGGAAATCCCGAAATAAAATCACGTCTGCGCTCTTTGTGCCGCTGTGTCATTATTTTTGCTCTGACATTTTTCTGGTTCGCATTATTTGTCCCGATGGGAGTCGATCTGCACCATGACGGTGTGATTCTGATTCCGGCATTGCGGGTGGCTTCCGGAGAGATGGTGTTCCGGGATGTTTACTGCCAGTATGGTTTGCTTTCTCCCCTGCTTCAGGGATTTGCGGCATGGATCGGCGGCGGTGAATTGTTGTTTATCAAATATTTTTCCGTACTGTTTTATGCCGGTATTGCGGTACTGCTGGATTTGATATGGGCTCCTCTGCTTTCGGCCCGATGGCGTAATGCTATTCTGTTATTGTATTTCGGTCTTATGCCGGATACGATAGTTACGTTTCATGCATGGAGCAGTATTTTTGCACTGTTTTTTTCACTGTTTTCTTTGTGGACGATGTTCAAACATCTCTCCGGTAAAGGCTGGTGGAGTTTGTTTTTATGCGGTATTTTTGCCGGATTGACCTTTCTTTCCCGCCACCCGGTTGGGGTGGTGACAGCAGTTGCGATGGCGTCGACACTTTTTGTGGAAGTTATGTTGAAATTTCCGGCAAAAGAGCGTATTATAAAGTTTTTGAAAAGTTCGTTTGTTTTCTGCAGTGCAACTTTGCTGATTGTTGCTGCTGCGGCCATTTATCTGATCTGCAATAATGCATGGGATGATTTCGTTTTACAATGTTATACCAACGTCTCCAAGTTTGTCCATGAGCGCAGCGGGGGGAGTGATTGGGGATATTTGAGTGAGGCGTTATTTCCCTTTATCACCGATAATATCTTCTTTGATTCGATCTTTGCGATCTTGCCGCTGATGGCGATGGTATGGCTGCTGATTGCTGTCCGCCGGGCGGTACGGAGCAAAGACGGATCGGAAAAAGATTATATGCTGTGTGCGCTTTGCATCTTTGCGCTCGGAGCGTGGCATCAATATTATCCGGTTCCATGTGTCCGTCACCTTTTCTGGGGAGGGGTCCCCTTTTTCGGATTGTGGGTACTGACCGTCAAAAGCCTGTGGTCGAATAACACCGAACGCCGGATGTGGTACAGGATTTTTGCCGTATTGCTGATCATCCATGCATTGTATTGCAGTTCATTCCGGATCACTTTGGCGTACCGGCGGCTGAAAACTGCCGGAACCCGCCGTCAGCTTGATCTGCCCGGTATTCGCGGCATAAAGCTGAATAAGCTCGAATATTCGATGTTTTCCAATGTCTTTATGATGCTCGACCGGATTCCGGAATATATCCGCAACCGAGGGGTGTTGAATTATACTTCTGAGGGGTTGTGGAGTGTTATTCTGCCGAAGACCCGATTCCATCATCGCCAGTTTTTGTCGATGAAAGAGGATCTTTATCCGGATTACGAAACCATGAATATGCAGTATATCAGAATGTTCAAACCGGTGGTTTTGCACAGCAAACCGATCTGGCTGGAAAAATATATCCCGATTTTGTCATGGCAGTATATGGGAGAAAATTATACAATTTCGGTCCCGTTGGAGTAAAAATTCTCATGAAAAAAAAGATCAATGTCGCGATTGCCGGAATCGGACTTTTGGGCGGTTCTCTGGCAAAAGCTTTGAAAAAAAATCCGGATTATACGATTTCCGGATGGGCCAGACGGCAGGAGACCCGGCAATGGGCCGCTGAAAGCGGATGCTTTGATCAGGTCTTTGCCTCATTGCCGGAATTGCTCAAGACAGCAGATATTGCAGTGTTGTGTGTGCCGGTTTCATCTGCAGTCGAAATGCTCGAAGAATGTCACAAACATCTTGCTCCCGGAGCCGTTGTTACTGATATCGGCAGTGTGAAACAGGAGATTTGTCAGGCGGCAGAGAAGTTTCCCACGCTGCGATTCATCGGCAGTCACCCGATGGCAGGAACTGAAAAAAGCGGTTGCGAAGCTTCTTTCGCTGAATTGTACCATAATGCAGATATTTTTATCGTGCCGCCGGAAAATGCTGACGAAAATGATGTCGCCAGATGCCGTGATATGTGGCTCGATGCCGGAGCCGCCCGGGTGGAACGTATCTCAGCCGGAGAACACGATGAATTGGTCGCTGACACCAGCCACGTGCTGCATTTGCTGGCAAGTGCCATGACTTTGAGCATTCTGGAGGCATCGGAACCGGAATTTCAGCGTCAGCACTTCGCCGGATGCGCAACCGGATTCCGGGATACCACCCGGATCGCATCCAGTAATCCCGGTATGTGGAGAGGTATCATGGAAAGCAATGCTCCGGCGGTTTTATCGGCTCTGGAGCGTTTTGAATTTCAGTATCGCCGTTTCAAATCAGCGATCGAATCCGGAGATTTTGACCGTTTTGAAGAGCTTTTCAGCCGGGGAAAACTGCTGCGCGGGGCTTGGCTCGGTTACAAAAAGCCCCGACCGGCCCGTTTGGCACTGTGCGGAATAAAGCATTGCGGCAAAAGTGTTTCCGGAAAGGCTCTTGCCGCTTTGCTGGCGGCAGATTTTATCGATGCAGATGATGCCTTGTTTGCATTGTGGCACCGGCGTAATCCGGGCAGCACTGAAACTTCAGTGCGGGAGATTTACCGTCGCCTCGGAGAAACAGAATTCCGCCGTCTGGAAGCGGATACTTTGCAGGAAATTTCTTTGCAGGAGGGGGCACAGGTTGTCGCCTTGGGCGGAGGAGCCTTGTCCAACAGTTATGTGACGCCGGAAATTCTGACCCGTCTGGGCAGTATCGTCTGGATCGATGTGCCCGATGATGTCGCCTGGGAACGGGTTTCTGCCGGCGGATTACCTCCGTTTTTGAGTTCGGCTGCCGATCCCCGGGCGGAATTTGCCCGGAGTAATCAGGAACGCCGGAAGCTGTTTGAACGGTGTGCCGCATTGAAAATAACTCCGGGACCGGGAGATTCTCCACGGGATACCGCATTGCGGATACTGGAATCACTTGAAAAAGTCTGTTGACAGCGATATATTATTCACCGTAACAAGGCCAAATTTTTAAGGTATCGGAAATATGGAAAAAAAACGGGTGCGGCGGCTTTATGTTGCCGATTATCTCATTACGCCGGATCGGGTGATCCCCCATGGTGCGGTTCTGTGTGAAAATCAGCGGATCATTGCCGTCGGCGGAGTTTCCGGGTTCACTGTCGAACGGGAACTGGAGGTGTTTCAGTTTGCCAACTCTTATATTGCTCCCGGATTTCTGGATACCCATATTCACGGAGCCGGAGGATGTGACTGTTCCCGCTGCATGAGTTCGCCCTGTGATTTGGGAGCGATGAGCCGGATTCTCGGAGAGCGCGGCGTTACCGGATTTTTCCCCACCGTGGTAGCAGACACCAAAGAACAGATGCTGACCAATATTCAGCAGCTGGTCAAGGCCATGCGTGAACCGCTGCCCGGTGCTGATGCCATCGCCATAAATATCGAAGGCCCTTTCCTCAATCCGAAGCGGGCCGGTTCTCAGCCGTTGGAGGTGCTTTGCAGCATCGATCCGGGATTTGCCCGTGAGTTGATCGATGCCGGTGAAGGAATGGTCCGGATCATGACTTTTGCCCCTGAATTATCCGGCGCAGACAAGCTTATTCAACTGCTTAAAGAGAAAAATGTTATTGCATCAATGGGACACAGTCTTGCCAATGAGACCCAGACCCTCCGGGCGATCGACGCCGGAGCTACCCATTGCACCCATTTGTTCAACGGTATGGAACCGCTTCATCAGAGGCAGGTCGGTCTTGCCGGAATCGCGCTTACCGATGACCGGGTGACGGTTGAACTTATCATTGACGGCCGCCATGTCCATTCCCGTATGGTCGATCTGGCGTGCCGCTGTAAACCGGATAACCGTCTGATCGGTATCAGCGACTGTACCATGGCCTCCGGAATGCCCGACGGCAACTATCGTATCGGTCCATCGGAGATCAGGGTGATCGGCGGATTTTCTCAGAATCCGGACGGTAAACTGGCCGGAACCACTACCATGCTGGATTCCGGATGGCACAGTTTGATGAGTTGCGGCCACCTTTCGGAAACCCGGGCCGCTGAAGCCGTTACCAGCAATCCCGCCCGCCATTTCGGATTTGAAGACCGGGGCATCCTGCTTCCCGGCAAGCGGGCGGATCTGGCAATATTTGAATTGGGAAGCAACCGGCCGCTGATGACGGTGCGCCGGGGAGAACATATTTACCGGGCGGAGAATATCTGATGAACAATGAATACCGGCTGTTGGACAGCGGAAATTTGAAAAAACTTGAACAGGTCGGACCATACCGGATCATCCGTCCGGCTCTTAATGCATTCTGGAAACCTGAACTCCCCGAAAAAGAGTGGAAATCTGCTGTTTCTGAATTTGTCCGGGACAGCTCCGGCAACGGCAAATGGCGCAATCGGGAAGCTATGCCCGATACCTGGAACTGCATCCTTGGCAAAATGACCATCAAAATCAAACCGACCGGTTTCGGACATCTCGGATTTTTTGCCGAACAATTCCGCAACTGGGAGTATTTCCGGCAGAATTGCCGTAATATGGATGCGCTCAATTTGTTCGCTTACTCCGGTTTGGGTTCGCTGGCCATGGCTGCCGGCGGTGCCAAAGTCTGCCATATCGATGCCGCCAAAGGGATGATCGAATGGGGACGGGAAAATCATGCTCTGAATCCGGATATCCCCAACGCAGTCCGTTGGATCGCCGAAGATGTGAACCGCTTTGTTCTGCGGGAGGAACGGCGGGGGTCGCAGTACGATTTGATCGCTCTTGATCCGCCGACTTTTGGACGGGGCCCCAGCGGACAGTTATGGAAAATCGAAACCGATTTGCCGAAATTGCTGGACAATTGCCGCAAAATCCGTAAACCTGACCGGCCGTTTACGCTGGTACTGAGCTGCCATTCCCCGGGATTTTCACTGCTGGTGCTCTCCCGGATGGTGGAGGAAATTTTCGGTAAATGCGAAATCGACGGCGGAGAAATGTTTATTCCGGAATCCACCGGCAGAGTCCTTCCCGCAGGCATCGGTTTACGAGCCATCATCAAGTGAGAAATTCGTTTTTTTAAGAAGATGACGGGCGTGCCGGAGATATACCGGTTGACAAATGATGTTGACTGGAGCTGCGCCGATATGCCGGGCTGTCCGACAAGTCCGATTCGAAGTGTCAAACACCCTAATAGATCGTTCCCAAACTGATGATGCGCACCGGCAGCAGCAGTACTTGCAGTACGAGTTCGCAGGGAGCCATCAAGCCTTTACCCATATTTTGAACACCGGAATCAAAGAATCCGAACGGTGCTCCGAGGGTGGACTGAAGCAATCCCCAAGGTAAGCGGAAAATATCAAATACTGCCGTGCCGATTTTCAGCAATCCGGTTCCGGTCGAACCCATCGCCCGGAATATCTGCGGACTCCAGGTCTGCGCCAATTGCGCCGCCTGCGGTAATGCGGTAATAAATGTGGACGGTTCGATAGCCCGGGCTTGCGGCATTTGTAATGGGGCAAACAGAGAAAACACGGCAAAGATCAGCAGCAAACGCAGGGATGATAAATTGTTTTTCATTTTTCCCCTCCGATACGGTAATATTTTGCATCATTAAAATAGAACGGATACATTTGTTCTTCCCGGCAAATGTAAAGTTGGAATTTTCGATTGAGCCAGATGTTCAGCCGCAGTTTCCCGGCAGAAAATTCCGGAGGCGGATTTCCGGGGATCACTGCCAGAAGCAGCGAATCGCTCTTGCCCGGTATTTCGACCGGCGTCAGCGTGTAGAGAAATCCTCCGCACTCTTTTGAATAGATCCCGTTGTATGATATCGGCAGTACGGTTTCCGAATTTTGTGCATCAGCCCCATTCAGATTCCCGGATGGGGTGTGGAGCATCAGGATATGGGACAACGGCATTGCCGCACGCACTTCCAGCTGCTCTGCCAGTTGTGGAGCATTGACCGTCACCGGCAGTCCGGCAGAACCGGGCAGAATCGGTAGTACCGTTTCTCCGGAGTTGATCAATGCCCGATTCAGATCTCTGGAATATTCCGGCAGTTTCCAGCAATCCGGCATCAGGAAGCCGTTGGCGAAACTTCCGGCAAGTAAAAATATTACCAGCAGAGTTTTCCGATTCGGGAAACATTTTACCAATGCGGAAAATCCATCGGCGGCAATAATGATATAGATCGCCGTCAGAATCAGATAAACCCGTTCCGGGCCGCCTTTGGTTATGACGGCAAATATTACCGGCAGCAGTGTCAGCAAAAATACCTTGCGCATGGCCGGATTGAATATTACTCCGGACAAAACCAGCATTGCTGTGAATGGCGGCAATTGTGCTGCAAGAGTTTTTACGGCAAAATTCAGCCATGTGGAGAATGAATCAATGGTGATCCCCCACTGCTGCCCGGTACGCAATTGAGAATAAAGCGGTAAATAGTAGGAAAGTATGAAAATTATCAGCACCGCTGCCGGGATGATTATGTTGCGGCTGAATCGGCGTTCAGATGGAACGATCCACCAATAGCCCGCGAAAATCAGCGGGATGAACATTACTCCGCTCGGCACGGCAAGGCAGGCGAGGATTCCTCCGCCAACGATCATCGGCACAATACCGCCGCTTTTTTCATCTTTGCCATACTGTATCAATGCGTAAATCATCATCAGCAATCCCGCAACCTGAAAAATATATCCCCGGGCCGTTGTGCTGTAGAGAATAAGTGCCGGTGAAACTGCCGCCAGAAGCATCGCTGTTGCCGGAGAACTTTTTTGATCACTGATCGATGCGGCGATCCTGCCGATCAGAATGACACTGATTATACCGCAGACAAAAACTCCCATTCGTAAAATGGAGGGATTTTCTGAGAAACAGCACAGGAATTTCAGAATCAGGGTGTTTACCGGATGATTGTTGGGCAGGGAGAGATCGGTCAGAATTCTGCCGGTATCGAGGTGGAAGTCGGA
>JAZRNP010000113.1:0-2063 GCA_045648225.1 Victivallaceae bacterium
CCGTGCGCGGCAGATGAATGGATGAGTATTATTATAAATTGTTATATCAGAACAAGCGTATTTGCGAAAGAAAAAGGAAGAAAAAAAGATGTATCAGGTACAGAAGCGTAACGGAAAGAATATCGAATTCGATATTCGCAAGATCTCCGATGCCGTGAAAATGGCGTTTGAGGCACAGGAGAAACAGTACAACCAGTCGATCATTGACTTCATCGCTCTCAAGGTCACTGCCGACTTTGAACCCAAAATCAAAGAAGGTCTGATCGCAGTTGAAGATATTCAGGACAGTGTGGAATCCGTTCTCGTTCAGGCCGGTTACGCCGATGTTGCCAAAGCTTACATCCTCTACCGCCGCCAGCGGGAAAAACTCCGCAACACCGAATCCACCATCCTCGACTTCAAAAAGACCGTTGATGATTATGTGAAAATCAACGACTGGCGCGTTAAAGAAAATTCCACGGTCACCTATTCGGTCGGCGGTCTGATCCTTTCCAACTCCGGTGCGATCACCGCCAACTACTGGCTTTCGGAAATTTACGATGATGAAATCGGCAATGCCCACCGTAATGCCGATATTCATCTGCACGACCTCTCCATGCTTACCGGTTACTGTGCCGGATGGTCGCTCAAGCAGCTGATCAAAGAAGGTCTCGGCGGTGTTCCCGGTAAGATCACCTCCGCTCCGGCTTCTCACCTTGCCACTTTGTGCAACCAGATGGTCAACTTCCTCGGTATCATGCAGAATGAATGGGCCGGTGCTCAGGCATTCAGCAGTTTCGACACCTACCTTGCTCCCTTTGTCAAAGTTGACAATCTGGATTACAATCAGGTCAAAAAATGTATTGAATCCTTTATTTTCGGCGTGAACACCCCCTCACGCTGGGGTACTCAGGCTCCTTTCAGCAACATCACTCTGGACTGGACGGTTCCGGCTGACATCGCTGAACTCAACTGTATTGTCGGCGGTAAAGAGGTCGATTTCAAATACAAAGACTGCAAAAAAGAGATGGATATGATCAACCGGGCCTTCATCGAAATCATGATCGAAGGCGACGCTCAGGGCCGCGGTTTCCAGTACCCGATCCCGACCTACTCCATCACCCGCGATTTTGACTGGAGCGAAACGGAAAACAACAAACTGCTCTTTGAGATGACCAGCAAATACGGTACCCCGTACTTCTCCAACTATGTCAACAGCGATATGGAACCCAGCGATATCCGTTCCATGTGCTGCCGTCTGCGCCTCGACCTGCGTGAACTGCGCAAGAAATCCGGCGGTTACTTCGGCAGCGGTGAAAGCACCGGTTCCATCGGTGTGGTCACCATCAATATGCCCCGGATCGCCTATCTCGCTGACACCGAAGAGGATTTCTATGCCCGCCTCGACCACATGATGGACATCTCCGCCCGCAGTTTGAAAATCAAACGCGAAGTTATTTCCAAATTGCTCGACGAAGGTCTCTATCCCTACACCCGGCGTTATCTGGGCAAATTCAACAACCACTTCTCCACCATCGGTCTGGTCGGCATGAATGAAGTCTGCCTCAATGCCAAGTGGATCCGCAAGGATCTCACCCACAAAGAGGCTCAGGAATTCACCCGTGATGTCCTCAATCATATGCGTGAACGTCTTTCCGATTATCAGGAACAGTATGGCGATTTGTACAACCTCGAAGCAACTCCGGCGGAATCCACCAGTTTCCGTCTGGCCAAACATGACAAAAAACGTTTCGGCGACATCATCACCGCCGGCGGCGAAGACGGTGCTCCCTACTACACCAACAGTTCGCATCTGCCGGTGAATTTCACCGACGATATCTTTGCTGCGCTGGATATTCAGGATGAACTGCAGACCCTCTATACCTCCGGTACGGTCTTCCACGCCTTCCTCGGTGAAAAACTTCCCGACTGGAAAGCTGCCGCCAATCTGGTTCGCAAGATCGCAGAAAACTACCGTCTGCCTTACTACACCCTGTCTCCCACATACTCCGTATGTAAGGACCACGGATATATTGCGGGCGAGCAGTTCACCTGCCCCACTTGCGGTGGCAAGACCGAGGTTT
>JAZRNP010000114.1:0-8111 GCA_045648225.1 Victivallaceae bacterium
GAAAGATGCTCTGAAACAATAAAAAAGAAAAAAATCTGCCACCGGGGGCTTCGCCGGATGCGGTCAAGCGGCGGACACGCTGGAATTAAAATTTATTTTCCGAAAAGTTTTTTGATTTTTGTCCACAAACCTTCGTAAACCTCTTCGGTCCACTCAAAGTTGCGCAGATATTCGCCATCGCCGCGATAATAGGAGATAAATGCGGCTTTGATCTTTTCCTGATCGACCGGATTATCGGCAACAAAATAATGTTTGTCGCCCTCATGGTATTCCAAAGCACCGCCGGAAGTCTGGATAAAATAATTGTCGCCATTATCCATAATCACAAATTCAACCGCTTGATCAAATTCCTCCTGCAAAGCGGCAAGTATCTGATCTTCACTCTTTACAGAGATACCGTCAATTTTCATTTTCTCTTACTCCTTTTCTGATTCAAAAGCAAACAAATAATAATTTACTGTTGACAACTGTCGCGGTAAATCTCCTTTTTAAAGTTTTCGCTCAAAAACGCATTTTCAGCATTCTTAGAATTCCCAGTATTCCTACTGCTTTTGCCTCGCCTGCAGTCGGGCAGCAAACATCTGTTCCTTGAAGCCGCCCTGTTCTAAGAACTTTTTCTCCAAAGCATCAAGTTGTTTTTGCAACAGATAATCTTCCTGATGCAAAAACACGATTGCCATATTGGCAACAGTTTCTGCGGGACGAGTTTTTGCCAGATCAACAAACCATCGATCTGAAATCGTTTTATCCATCGACTTTTTTCGTAAAAACGCAACTTCCCGGGAATTAAATTCCCATTGCCGGAAGTTACGCACCCGCAAAAAATCTTCGTAATCCAATAATAATTCAAGGAAACTTGCCTTGGCGACATTGGTCAATTTGATTGCGGTTTCCATCGAAGTGACACCGGCGGCGCTGCCTTCTGCGATATTTTGTTTGCCGCTCCGGGCGGCTTGTATCATCTGGTCAACGGTGCGATCGCCCTTGGATAAAAAGTTATGCGCAAAGTAAAACGTCAAATCATAAATTATTTGAGCTTTGCGAAACGAGAGCAAAGTTTTCACATCACCATGGGATGAAGTTAAAGCTTTGTGATCTGTTGACATCAATTGTACCCTGACAGGAATTTAAAGAATCTTAAGAATGCTGCTTTTAATATACATAACGGCAAACGACATTTCAAATAAAGTATTGTTTTTCATCATTATTTCCCGACCGTCACAACCTTGTCGGGGATGGACGCGGATATTTCGGACAGATTTTTTGTGCAATAGCGTCAAGTTCTGTCATCTGCACCGACGGGGTATTATACTGCAAAAAATTGTCTTGATTATCCAAAAAGCGGCATAAAATAAGCCGATGATCAATAATAATGGGATCAACCAAACCAGATACTTCAAAACATGGAAAAATTCTTTGCAACTTTCCCGTGATATTACGGCATCTCTTGTAAAATAGCGATTTTTAATCTTTCCCGAATACTTCTTCGGAAACAAAGTCATCGGCTGCCATTCAATATCGCGTAGAAATTCATCATCTCCGCGATAGAAGGATAAAAAAGCGGCTTTTATCTGTTCCTTCGTAACCGGACAGGCAAAAATGCTGTACATATCTGATTGCCTGTAATATTCAAGAGCACAGTTGCTGGCCCGGATATAACTGTCTTTCCGATTTATTATAACTTCAGGCTCAAGGTCAAAACCATCACAATCATGCAAAAAACAATCTACATTCATTAATTTCCAGTTGTTCACAACATTATCCTTGCTGAATGCTTTATCCAGAAAGTCAATAATCTTAGCCTCGCCCTCGGGAGTCATGTCATAGATCTTGAGATTCATTTTTCACCCCTCATTCGGCGAACGGGATCTCAATAAACGATTTTCCGGTGATGATCGTATTGCGGGCGATTTGAGTTTGCGTCTGCAATGCCTGATTGCCCTTATAATTGCTGTGAAGCTGGAAAAACGGCCAGCAGGAACTGCTAACGTCCAAGCGCAACGCTTCGCCTTTGGCGATTTTGAAGTTGTGCGGTGACATGGTCAGATCGATCACCGCTTCGCCGTTTTCTTTGAATTCCGGATTGGTCCGGCAGATCGAATCGATATCGTGGCGAAGTCCCAGAGTTCCATCCGGTTTGACGATGCTCAAACGGGCATAGAAACAACTGTCAGGGGCGGTTGACGAAACATGAAGTTTGACTTTGCACGCACCTTCGAGCACCATATCTTTTTCAAATTTGTCCGTCACAAACGAGATGATATCCGGACGGGAATTGGGGGCATCCTGCAGTTCGACACCTCCGAAAACCCCATCGCAGCCGCCTTTGAATTCAGCCGGATTCCGGGGATCGTAATCGTAACTGATTTTTCCGACTTCAACCGGAGCTGTGCTCAAGGAACGCCCGCTTGACAGATAAAACTTCCGCATGACAGAATTGCTCCCGACCTCCGGAGCGGTCAGCCATTTGCCGCAGAAAAGTTGATAGCGGGTAATTTCGCCCTTTTTGATCTGTTCCGGCAGCGATTCACCCCGGATATGATCAAACCATTGAAAATGAAGTTCTTTTCCAGGCAGCAATTCGTTGGGGGAACCGCCGGGGGAAGTAAGCGAATGATGGATACCTTTTCTCCGCCGCATATAGGCGTGTTCAAACGGAGTAACGATAAAGACGCACTTTTTCTTATGTTCCGGAGTAAGTTTGCGCCAGATGTCGAACATTCCGGAAATGTAGATATCGTGCCAGGATCCGATCAGCATGATCGGGATTTGCGAATTGACCAGCGCATCGGAAAACTCTCCGCCGCCATGGCCGGGAGTTTTCCAGAACGGATCATTCTGATCGGGGTGGAGCAGAGCCTCTTCAAAATCGGCAGCTTTTTCGCCGAAGATCCGGGGAGTGATGCCAGCCAGCGGGAAAGTTTCAAAACGCGCCGCCGTTTTGTCACGCTTCACCGATTTGACTTTGTAGATATTGACATACCAGCCGGCATGAAGCTTCAACCGCATAAAGCCGTTGCGATAGATGATATTGTAGCGTTCACTATCCTGCACCGCAAAGAAGCAGCCCTTGATGTCCGGCTGCGGAACATTCAAAATTGCCGCCTGCACGCTCGCCAGATAACTGCCGCCGGAAAGATAAATTTCGCCGTTGTAGAAATCCTGCTTGCGAATCCACTCCAAAAGATCCAGGCCATCGTTTTTTTCATTGATATAGGGGATGAATTCGCCTTCGCTTTTTCCGGTTCCCCGGCAATGCTGCACCACCAATGCGTAACCGAACTGCGGACTCTTCCGGTAGCGCCGCATCAGTTTGGCAACCTCTTTTTTGGTGTATTGAGCGTAAGGACTGCGGATAACGATCACCGGCAGCTTCTGACTGTTTTCCGGGATCGATACCATGGTGTAAAGTTTCACCCCGTCCCGCATGGCAACAAACTGTTCTTTGATCTCATTTTTGTCTTTGGCAAATGCAAACAAAGAACCGACAGAACACAAAATCGAAAGCAGACGCTTCATATCAACACCCCAAAATATCAATTAGTACATATTGCGCAAACGGCGCACCCGCTCTCTGATCGGCGGATGAGTCGAAAACAATTCGCCTCCGGGGAAATTGATATACATGCAAGCCATGTTTTCTCCTCCGAGTTCCCGGATATCGTCGCTGTCATAACGGCCGCCGTCCAATTTTTCCAGAGCCCGGGCCAGACCTTCGTTGTAGGAACAGAGCCGCACCGCCACCGCATCGGCGGCGTATTCACGTTTACGGGAAATTCCCAGCTGCAGCAGAGTTCCGACCAGCATGGTCAGGGGACGAACCAGCATGGCAATCAGCAGCAGCAGTGCCGCCGCACCACCGCCGGAATCCCGATCCCGGTTACGCCGGTTGTTACTGCTGTAAGCTCCGAGAATTCCGAGATGTTCAATGATCAACGCCAGTACCAGAAGCACCGTGAGCAACCCCACTACCAGCTGATTGAGCATAATATCCCGATGGATGATGTGTCCGACTTCGTGAGCGATGACGCCCTCAAGTTCCTGATCATCCATCATATTGAGCAACCCCTGGGTGACTCCGATAAAAGCGGTCTCCTCATCCATGCCGGAGGCAAAGGCGTTGGGGATCCGGCTGGGAATTATGAAAAGTTCCGGAGTCCGTTTCAAACCGGCGGAAACCGCCAGACCTTCGACAATGTGAAGAGCCCGGCGTTCTCTCAAATCGTTGGGATTGGCTTTCCGGCCATTGGTCATGGCGAGGATCATCCACTTGGCGGTCATGATCTGCAGCGGGATCAACACCACCGAAACTCCGGCACCGATCAGAAGACCGGTTTTGATATCCCCCAGAAGATGACCGATAAAATAGGATGCTGCAAATACCAATGCGACGATAATACCTACAAGAACGAAACTCTTAATAAAATTGCTCCGCACCTCCTCGGCGGCGATAAGCGGAGCGGAAGGCAGATTATCCATGATGATCCTTTAACAAATCAGAGTTGGCTTATGCGCATATTGTCGGCATCATCCCGCTGATTCTGGGAGATTTCGTAGAGTTTTTCTTTCTGCAATCCCATTTGGGAAGCAACGATGCTCGCCGGAATCATGACGATTTCCATGTTGTATCTGGCGGTAGTCATGTTGTAACGGTTGCGGGCGTAGGTGATTTTATCTTCGCAATCGCGAATATCACTCATCAACTGCAAAAAGGAGTGATTGGTTCCCAGCTGCGGATAATTTTCGGCAGTGGCCCGGATCGTGGGCAGCATGGCAGAGATTTTGTCGCTGGCCGCCATCGCTTCGCTGCGGTCATTGCTGACCAGACCGGTGCGGGCAGCGGTGAGTTCGGTCAGAACTTTTTCTTCAAAATTCATCTGCATTTTAAGGGAATCGACCAGATTGGGAATGATATTGGCTTTGCGTTTGAGCTGAACATCGATACCCGCCCAGGACTCTTCGATAGCGATTTTGAGTCTGCGAAACTTATTCATCGTGCCGATATACCAAAGCACGATAACCGCAACGACAACACCGGCAATGATCCAACCAGTCATAATAAAACCTCCATAAATTAACATTTCTCAAGCAACACGCCTGTACTACGGCAAATATAGCACACTTTCACCATTTTTCAAGAATAAAAAAATACCTTTGGAACGAAGGATCCGCACAAATCCTCCGGCTTCTCCGGCTTTTTTATCAAGTTGGATCGCAATATTTTTGCATTATACTTTTTTCATGCTATATTATTAGTTTGTTATATAGAAAATATTCATCACCCAAACGACAGGAAAAACATTATGTTCAAACGGATGATTTTATCTTTATTTATCTTATCCGGCATACTTTCTGCACAAGCCGGAATCCACCGGCGGGAAAATGCTGAACCGTTTACGCTGCAAAACATTACAATCTCCGTACCGGCTGAATTCGCCCCGGCATCAACTGTTCTGCAAACCATGCTTAAAAAGGTCTGCAAAATCGATGCGCCCGTCAGTACGAATGGTAATATTGTGTTTGTAAAAGATGACAAACTTCCGGCACAGGGATTTTCCATCGTGACCGGCAGCAGCGGGATCAGGATCTCTGCTGCGGATATCGCCGGAGCCAAATATGCCGTTGCATTTCTGGCTCATGAACTCGGATACCGCCATTTTTTCCCTGCAGCGGAATGGGAGATCATCCCTGATACCCCGCCGGCAAGCATCTCTCTCAACATCACCGAAAGTCCGGATTATCTCAGCCGTTCCATCTGGCCGGGATGGGGAATCTGGCAGGACTACCGCAAAGCGACCCGCTTCGATGAGATGTGGAAACTTTTCAACTTCCAAGGCGGCATAACCATCAAATGCACCCATGTCTACGGCCGTTTTGTCAAACACCGCAAAAAGGTTTTCGATCAGCATCCGGAATACTATGGACTTTTGAAAGGGAAACGGACTTCCAACAAACTCTGCATCTCCAACCCGGAACTCCGCAAACTTTTCACCGATTACAAACTGGAAATGCTGAAAAACAATCCGGATCAGGAGAGCGTTTCCGCCGAACCCTCAGACGGAGGCGGCTGGTGTGAATGCGAAAATTGCAAAAAAATCGGTTCAGCCAGCACCCGGGCGGTCTTCCTCGCCAACGAAACGGCCCAGGCCGTCAGTACAAAATATCCCGGCAAAATGGTCGGAATGTATGCCTACAATCAACATTCGCTTCCCCCGGAAATCGATCTGCATAATGCTGTTGTCGTCAATATCGCCACCGCTTTTATCAAAGGAGGCTACACCGTTGATCAGCTGATCGCCGCATGGAAAAAACGCAAGGCCAATGTCGGGATCAGGGAATACTACTTTGCCGGGATCGTGCCCGGTTCCGGGAACGGCTCCAATACCGCTTATATGAAAGAATCCCTCTGCCGCTTCTATCAGAACGGTGCCCGCTATATCACCGCTGAAGCCGGTGACTACTGGGGCCCCGGCGGTCTGGGATTTTATTCCGGTGCCCGCATGATGTGGAACACCTCCCTTACTCCGGCAGATCTCAAGGAAGATTTCCTCCGCAAAGCCTTTCCGGCATCTTACGAACCGATGAAAGAATTTTATTCCCTGCTCGACGGAGCAGCTCCCCGTCCGCTCAATGCCGATTTGCTGGGCCGGATGTACCGCAATCTCGGTGCGGCAAAAAAGATTGCATCCCAACAGGAACAACCCAGGATCGCCGCATTGATCTGCTACACCCGCTTCTGCGAACTCTATTTCAAACTGCTCAACACCGGCAAATGGGAGGACTACCGCACGTTGATGCATTTCGGAGCCTCGATACGAGCCACCCGGATGGTTCACACCTACGGGATGTTCCGTTCCCCCAGAAGAGTCTGTCCCTCCGGTATGCTCAACAAAAAACTGGATGTCAACTGGATGAACACCCCTCCCCCGACTGCAGCTGACCTTGACAAATTTGTCTCCGGCGGGATTAAAAATAACAAACTGTTGGATTTCAAGGTAAAAAATTTCAGCAATGATCTGGTTGTACTCAACAACCCCAAAGGAGTTTCTGCCGTCAATGCCGGGAATTCCCGGTGGCAGATCTACTATTACCTCTGGAGCGATGGAAAACCTTTTACAGTTGAAGTCACCGGTGGATTGATCAAACACTACCGTAACCGGGGCAATGTTATCCTGCAATTGGTGCAAGTCGGAGGCGAATCCGATACCGGCGAACTGGAAACTGCAGTCCATTACGATCGCAGCGTTCCGCCGGATGGTGTTCCCCGCAAAGTGGTGCTGAAACCCAAACATCCCGGACTGCACAAACTGGTGGTCAATGACAATGGCGATATGACCAGAATCAACTGGCCGACCGACATGGCGGTGGCCCGCCCGGTGGAAAGAGAAAAGGCCCCGGAACTCAACGGGACATTCTATTTCTACGTTCCGCACGGCACCACGCTGATCGGATTTTATGCAAAAACCAAACGGGGCAGCATCATCTCCCCCTCCGGCAAAACCATCCGCCGTCTGAATAAAAGCAACGGATATTACAGTTTCAAAGTCACTCCGGAGCAGTGCGGTAAAGTCTGGAAAATAAGCAATATGCTCGGAACCATCAAATTTCTGACCATTCCGTCGAATCTCTCTTTAAAATCGTCTAAAATTCTTATTCCCAAAGAAGTGAAAGGAAAATAAATGAAAAAACAGATCACCATGATCACGGCAGGACTGCTGGCACTTTCAATCAGTACCGGTTGTCAGAGTGCCCCCAAGAACAGCAAATGCCAAGTCAAAGAGCGGGGATTGACACTGATCAACAATGGGAAAGCGGCAGCAACGATTCTGGTCAATGCGCCCATTGCCGATGTCGGAATTCCCTTACGGGAAAAAAATGCGGAAAAACTTTCCCGTGATGTTCTTGCGCAACAGGTTCTGCGTACTGCGGTCGATGATTTGAACTATCACCTCAAAGCGATGAGCGGAACCATCCTCCCGGTGGCATACAACACCGAATTGAAAACTCCTGCTCTCGTGCTGGAAATCAAAAATGATGCCGCTCAGGATGAATTTTTCATCACCTGCACCAAAGATAAAGCGGTCATTTCCGGAAAAGATGGAAGTCGGATC
>JAZRNP010000115.1:0-2420 GCA_045648225.1 Victivallaceae bacterium
CCCGTACCAGGCGTAGGTCATAAAACAGTTGGAAATTATCAAAAGCAGGATAGTTTTCAAAATAATCGGATAAGCCATTTTTGTTACTCCGTCAAAGCTTCGCCTTTATCGGCGGAAATTTTAAAATCATAGAAGCGGTTGCGTCCTTCGCAGCCGATGATTCCCAAATAAAACTCCTTTCCCAGACCGGGGAGGAAACAGCCGAATGTTTTACCATTACACACAACTTCCAACATCTGACCTTTCGGCGTGTCGGTAACGATGGTTTTAAGTTGGTAACGGGTATCCGGCAAGTAATTTTCCAACAGATAGGAGAACTTCACCCAAGCGGGTTTGCCGTTTTCCCAGGTGTGATGCCAGACGTTGATCCCCTTGTCATAAAGGACGATTTCCCAGTGCTCCCGGAATTCCGGGACGCCGAGCTTTTCATCCCGACCCAGAGTTGGAGCAATGACGATCAGAGGAGCCATGCGGTAATCAAAGGACATGGTCGATGAACAGATCACCTTTTTAGCCATTTTGATCTTTTTGGCATAGCACATGGCGACGTATGCTTCGCTGTGCATACGAGTCTGCAAATCCTTTTCGGAGGCATTGGCCGGGACATTCTGGACGATATGATCATCCATCTGGCACCAGGAACCTATGTTTTCCCACCGGGGACCTTTGACCATCACAAAATCATTTGCATCCCATTTGCCCCGGGCAAAAGATGTGGAAAATTCAAAAGCTTCAACCGGAATCATCAACAAAAATCCAACTGCTGCGATAAAATACTTCATCATCTTTTCGGCTTAGCGATCGACTCGGGCGGAACCGCCGCCGATGAGTTTTTCGACTTCAGCTTTGGTTGCCATGGAGGTATCTCCGGGGGTGGTCATCGCTAATGCGCCGTGAGCAGCACCGTATTCGACGGCGATCTCAGCCTTTCCGGTGGTAAGAAGTCCGTAGACCAGTCCGGAAGCGAAACTGTCGCCGCCGCCGACCCGGTCAAAGATTTCCAACGCTTTGCGTTCTTTGGATTTGTAGAAATTGCCATCCTGCCATGCAATCGCCGCCCAGTCGTTGACAGAAGCGGAAATGACCTGCCGCAAGGTGGTGGCGACGACCTGGAAGTTGGGATAGAGTTTGACCACTTCACGGATCATGGCTTCAAATTTGGAAGAATCGATATTGGCGAGGTCATTTTCCTGCATTCCGAGGCAGGCGGAGAAATCCTCTTCATTACCGATCATCACGTCAACATATTTGGCGATCTCTTTATTTACCTCCTGAGCCCGGGCCTTGCCGCCGATGCTTTTCCAGAGGCTGGGACGGTAGTTGAGGTCATAGCTGGTGATGGTACCATATTTTTTGGCACACTTGAGAGCTTCGATGGCGACTTCCGGAGTAGTATCTGAAAGTGCGGCAAAAATTCCGCCGGTATGGAAGTGACGGACACCCTGACGGCCGAAGAGATCTTCCCAATCAATATCGCCGGATTTCAACTGGGAAACCGCCGTATTTCCCCGGTCGGAACAACCGACTGCACCACGCAGACCGAAACCACGTTCGGTAAAATTCAGGCCGTTGCGCACCGTCCGACCGGTTCCATCGTAAGGAACCCATTTGATCAAAGAGGTATCAACACCGCCCTGCAAAATGAAGTCTTCAACCAGACGGCCGACCGGATTTTCCGCAAAAGCGGTAACAACTCCGGCACGCATACCGAAACAGCGGCGCAGACCACGGGCGACATTGTATTCGCCGCCGCCTTCCCAGACGGTGAAGTTGCGGGTGGTATGAATCCGTCCGGCACCGGGATCAAGTCGCAGCATCACCTCGCCCAGACTGACAATATCATAACGGCATTCAGCAGCATCTCTATATTTCAACATAATAAAATTCTCCCAAAAATTGTTAACACAGTATTCTGATAAAATATACCGTAAAAAGCGTTTTTGTCAAGTCATAATATCTTGCAAAACAGCAAAAATGCAGTTATATTGTAACACATTTATGGAGTTTATATGAAAAGTCTTGCTGTTTCGATTTTTGTATTTGCAGCCGTTTTCGCGGTTGGAGCCGGAGCCTACCGGGAATACACCGGATTGGAGAAGCGTCTTGCGGCGGCGCAGGAGGAGTGTTTCCGCAATTATGATATGGTTGAGGCTCACTTCAAATTTGCCGGGATCCTCTACGATGCCGGATGTATTGAAAGTGCCTTTGCCAACGTGGAAACTCTTTTGCGCAACTCGCAAACTCCCGGATCCCGGGAATTATTTGACAAATATTGCCGGAGGGAATTGAAATCATTCAACATCCCCCCACATCCGCAGCAGCATAAATTATCCCCGGCTCAGTATGAACAATACCAGATGGAAGAGTTGCGCAAACTCGCACCTGCTGCCCCTGCTGCGGCGGCGTATTTGCGCATTGCC
>JAZRNP010000116.1:0-3261 GCA_045648225.1 Victivallaceae bacterium
GTATCCGGAAAATAAGGTGTGCCGCATAAGCTCGCTGCCACGGTGAGATTTCCGGGCAGGGGCAAGCCGCTGATAACGCCATCCCGCAGAGCCGAAGTCGGAGGCCAATCGGTCTTAGGAAGACAAGAAATCTCCACATCTCCTTGGCCCACAGAACGACATGGCTACGATCCGACTTGTATCCGGAAAATAAGGTGTGCCGCATAAGCTCGCTGCCACGGTGAGATTTCCGGGCAGGGGCAAGCCGCTGATAACGCCATCCCGCAGAGCCGGAAGTTTGAATTCACAATTTTTCCGGTCAAACACTCCGGCAAGACTTTGCAGAGAATATTCATCGATGTTTTCCAGAAATGAAAACATCGGCAGTGCCATGGGGATCCCGCAACTTTTTGCACTCATTGCCCAGTGCATCGCCGTGATATCACTGAATCCGGCAAGCGGCATATCGGGTCTCCGGGCAAGTTTTTCCCAGTTGAGCATCGGGAGCAGCCGGACACATCCGTAGCCGCCGCGTACAGCCCAGAGCATATCGACTTCCGGATCGAGCCATGCTGCTTCAAGATCGGCACAGCGTTCGGCATCGGTCGCCGATAAATAGGGCCATCGGGGATTGCCTTTGAGAACATTGGGCATCAGTTTCACCTTTGCCCCAAGCTGCTGCAAAATTTTTATTCCGGCATCGACCCTCTCCGGCGAGGCTTTGCCTGCCGGGGAAATTGCGGCGATGGTGAAATTTTCCGGGAATATTTTCACAGCAGATGTCCCATGCGCTCTTTTTTGGTAGAGAGGTAGCAGGCGTTATCTTTACCCGGTTCGATGACCAGCGGAACACGTTCCGTTATTTTGAGGCCATAACCGGAGATGCCGATCAGTTTTTTGGGGTTATTGGTCAGCAGCCGTACCGATTTCACTCCCAGATCGAGGAGGATCTGAACTCCGATGCCGTATTCCCTCAAATCTTCCGGGAAACCGAGTTTCAAGTTGGCATCTACCGTATCCAATCCTTCGTCCTGAAGTTTGTAGGCATGAATTTTGTTGAATATACCGATACCGCGGCCTTCCTGCCGCATATAGACCAGCACTCCGGAACCGTTTTCGGCGATCATGCGCAATGCATTCTGAAGCTGCGGACCGCAGTCGCAGCGCAACGAACCGAAAACATCCCCGGTAAGGCATTCGCTGTGCACCCGGACCAGAACATCTTCTTTATCCTTGATATCTCCGCAGCTGATGGCCAGATATTCAAAATCATCGACTTTGGTCCGGTAGGCGGTGATGGTGAAGTCTCCGAAACAGGTCGGCAATTTGGCACTTTCACCACGGATGATCAACTGTTCATGGGCCCGGCGGTAAGCGACCAACTCTTCGATGGAAATGAGTTTGAGACCGTGTTTTTCTTTGAATTCCATCAAATCCGGCAGTCTGGCCATCGTGCCGTCATCTTTGGTGATTTCACAGATGACACCGGCAGGTTTCAAACCGGCAAGCTGCGCCAGATCGACAGCGGCTTCGGTGTGACCGGTGCGCTGAAGCACTCCGCCGGGACGGGCGGCAATGGGGAATATGTGTCCGGGGATACCGAAATCGTCCCGGGTGCATTTGGGATCAAGCAGCGATTTGACGGTATTCGCCCGGTCTGCCGCGCTGATACCGGTGGTTCCGGTGAGCGCATCGACGCTTTCGGTAAAAGCAGTTTTAAAGTGGTCAGTTGAGGGCGTGCGGTAAATACCGAGCTCTCTGGCTCTGGCTTCCGTGATGGGGGCGCAGACCAGTCCCCGGGCGTGAGTGATCATGAAGTTGATAGCTTCCGGAGTGATTTTTTCGGCGGCACAGACCAGATCACCCTCATTTTCCCGGTTTTCATCATCGGTGACGATGATCATCTTTCCGTTTCTGATATCTTCGATGGCGGATTCCACGCTGTCAAATCTGATGTCCATAACAAATTTCTCCATTTATCAGTTTGACCGGTTCCACAGAGGGCAGGGGAGCGGGAAGAGTGCACTGAACCTTCCCTGTATTACGGCACAGAAAGGCGGTGCTGATTTCTTCTCTCATCCAGACTGTACTGTCGGTTATGGAATTTCACCATATCTGCGTCAGGGGGAACTTCCCCGCTTCCGCTCGCGGACTTTACCGCCGGTCAAGGATTTCACAACCAGTGTGTCACCTTACCCTGAAGAAAACCGGTTTCTTTTTATAACCTGTACTTTAATATATACCAATAAGTGCAAAAAATCAAATCGGCAACCCCGGATAAGCAGTTGAAAAATGGTGCCGGAAAGCGGAAACTTGCTAAAAACAGTGCTGCTGGTTGGTTGCATTTGGGGTGGGAGGTTTTGAGAGATTTTGAGAGGGGCAAGATGGTGTGCAGTATATCCGGTGCCGACAAAAAAGCGATGTTTTTAAGCTTTGCAAACGGCGGAGGTAGTGAGTTGGAGATTTGTGGTAGGAGGTTAGGGAATACTGAGAATTTAAGGAGTACTATTATTGAGTGTAGTCCGGTATGCCGAGTTTCTCTTTGCCGGCAAAAAAGCAATATTTTTTTAATAGTAGTATTCCCGGTACTCTTAGTATTCCCAATGCAAGTGACGCTGTACTTCCCCTCCGCGGCACAACCTCCATCCGGCGGAACAATACAACTGCCTCCTGCCGGTCGGGTGCCCGCCGTTCTCCGCTCCTCCAGGTGATGTTGCCATTGTTATAAAAATTATTGAAAACTACTTGACGTAACAGCTTTTTTGTGATATATTACATCCCGGTCTTTGCAAGCAATCAATATTACACATATTTAAAATAAAAGAGGTTTTTATGGCACAGCGGACGGATATCAAAAAGATCCTTATCATCGGCTCCGGCCCGATCATCATCGGACAGGCCTGCGAGTTTGACTATTCTGGAACTCAGGCGTGTAAAGCGTTGCGTTCAGCCGGTTATGAGGTCGTACTTGCCAACTCCAACCCGGCGACGATTATGACCGATCCCGGTATGGCGGATCACACTTACATCGAACCGCTGACCGTTGACAGTCTGGAAAAGATCATTGATAAAGAGCGTCCCGATGCCCTGCTGCCCAACCTCGGCGGCCAGACCGCCCTCAATCTGGCGATCTCTCTGCAGAAAGAGGGAATCCTGGAAAAGTACGGCGTCGAAGTGATCGGTGTTGACCTTGATGCCATTGAGCGCGGCGAAGACCGGATCGAGTTCAAGAACACGATGAACCTGCTGGGCATTGAAATGGCCCGCAGCGAAGTGGCCTAC
>JAZRNP010000117.1:0-5238 GCA_045648225.1 Victivallaceae bacterium
AATGAAGTCGCTGCCAGCTGGCCGGTAGACTACCGTAAATATTCCGGCGGCGGCTATTCATGTGAATGGTTCTGGAGCAAAGTGCTCCATATCCTGCGCAGCAACACCGCCGTCCGCAATGTCCACTACAGCTGGGTGGAACTCTGCGACTGGATACCGGGGATACTTTCCGGTAATTATGCCCCCGAAACCATCTGCCGCAGCCGCTGTGCTGCCGGACACAAAGCCATGTGGCACAAAGAGTGGGGAGGTCTGCCCCCGGAAGAGTTCCTGACCGCCATCGATCCGCTGCTTTCCAATGAAAGATCCCACCTCTACGAAAATACCTGCGAACCCGGTGTCAAAGCCGGAAATCTCTGCAAAGAATGGGCAGAAAAACTCGGACTTTCCGAATCAGTAGTCATCGCCGCAGGTTCCGTTGACTGCCACGTGGGAGCCGTCGGAGCGCAGGTCACTCCCGGAGAGATGATCAAAGTGATCGGCACCTCCACCTGCGACGTACTGGCCGTTCCCGATCCGGGACATTGCATTCCGGGCATCTGCGGTCAGGTCGATGGTTCCGTCATTCCCGGATTGATCGGTGTCGAAGCCGGACAGTCCGCATTCGGTGACATTTACAACTGGTTCAAACGCTTCCTCGATTACGCCGGCAATGTCTCTTTTGCCCAATTGGAAGCTGATGCCGCCGCTTTGCCTGCCGGTTCCTGCGGAGTTATGGCGTTGGATTGGTTCAACGGACGGCGCACCCCCTATGCCAATAATGCGTTGAGCGGAGTTATCGCCGGATTGAATCTGGGTTCGACCGTGCCGATGGTCTACCGGGCACTGATCGAAAGTACCGTCATGGGCAGCAAAGCGATCCTTGAACACCTGAAAGCAAATGGTGTCGTTATCAATGGGATCACCGCCGTCGGCGGAATCAGTTACAAATCAGAATTGATCATGCAGATGTGTGCGGATGCATTCAATATGCCGATCAAAGTTGCCAAAACAGAACAATCCTGCGCGCTGGGTTCGGCGATGATCGCTGCCGTCGCTTCCGGGGTCTACCCGAAACTGGAAGTTGCCATCGAAAACATGGGCAGCGGCTACCGCAAAATCTACACTCCTGACGCTGAAATGCACCAAACTTACGAAGAACTGTTCAAAAAATATATTTCCCTCGGCAGAGCGGTCGAAGCGGAAACCGCTGTAAAGGAGAATATTTCTGATGAAAAATAATGTAAAACTCTGCTGGCTCGGGCAAAGCGGATTTCAAATTTCAGGCGGCGGCATCGAAATATTGATCGACCCCTACCTTTCTGATTCCTGTGCCAAAATCAAAAGCAAACTCGACCACACCCGGGGAACTCCCATTGTCCGGGATCCGGGAACATTGAAAGTCGATTATTATCTGATAACTCACAATCATGCCGACCACTTTGATCCGGAAACCATCGCTCCGGTGATGGCGAACAATCCGGAGTGCCGCTTCTTCTGCCCGGGTGATTGCCGGGAAAAAATTGAAAAATTCTTCCCGGAAAATCCGGAAAAGTTTGAGTTTGTTTCAGCCGGAAAAATGCTCTTACTCGCTCCCGGGATAGAACTGCACACCATCCCCGCCGCCCACGAAACTCTGGCAACCGATGAAAACGGCGAATACAAGGCGGTGAGTTTCCTTATCAACTTCCGCAAAGAAAACAAATCGATCTTTATGGCAGGCGATACCATCCCCTACCCCGGTCAGGATGCCGCTATTTTGCGAGCGGTACCCATCGGTGCGGAACTGACGCTTTGTTTGCCCGTCAACGGCAGAGATGAAGCCCGCCACGCTATCGGGATCGATGGAAATATGGATGTCGATGAAGCAATTTCACTTGCCAAAAGCTGCAACGCCAAACTGCTGATCCCCTGCCATATCAAAATGTTTGCCGGAAATGATCCTGCAGCACCAGTCACGCAGGAATACTGCGAAAATCAGGGAGTTGAAACTTTGCTCCCGGAAGCCGGAATAGAATTCTATTTGTAATTTTCAATCAACACATGAAAGGTGAAAAATGCAATTAAAAAAATGTTTTTCTATGTTCGCGGTACTCATAGCAAGCCTGAGTGCCATTGCCGCCGTCCCGCTGTTTGAAAATGGAAAAAGCTCCTGGCAGATCACCGTCCCGGAACAATCCAATGCCGTGATCGACTACGCCGCAAGCGAACTTGCCGAAACGTTGAAAAAAGTTTCCGGAGTCACTTTTTCCACTGCCAAAAACAAACAAAAACAGTGCAATATCATCCTCGGTACTCCAGCAACTTCGCCGGAAATCGCCAAACTTCAGAAAGATCTCAAACTTCCTGATGCCGAAGCGATCGACACCATCGCCGTCTATGCCATTGGCAGCAATCTTTATCTTGCCGGTAACAATGACCGTTCCGTGCTCTATGCCGTCTACACCTTTTTGCAGAAACAGCTCGGTGTCCGCTGGCTCTGGCCCGGAGATGACGGAGAATTCATCACTCCGCAAAAGAAATACACTATCCCGGCCAAACTGGCGATCAACTTCACTCCCGGATTCAAGATCCGCGCCATGAGCCCCTGCCACTGGCACCGCCATGTCCCCACTGAAATCTGGATGGCCCGCAACTTCCTCAACGGCGACTCCCGTACCACTTCGATCCGGGACAAGGCCGGTTTCGTCCGTACCGGCGGCGGTCACCGGGTAATTGTCTACAACCGCAAAAAGGTCTTTGCAACCAAACCTGAACTCTTTTCACTCATCGGCGGCCGCCGGGATATCGCCGGTTATGTCGGCTGCTGGTCAAATCCTGAATTCACCAAACAGGTGGTGGAAAATGTTTCAAAACTGATCAAAGCCAACAATCTTGAGATCCTCAATATCTTCCCCGGCGATATCACCCTGCGCTGCGAATGCGAAAAATGCAATGTCAATCCCGACCGTTCCGGCCGCTGGTATGACTACTATTATCAGCTGCTCACCGAACTGAAAAAAGAGTTCCCAAAACTCAAATTCGCCGGTATCGCCTATCAGGAATACCGCACCCTGCCCAAAAGCGATATCAAAGGTCTCGAATATGTAGAGTACTGCCACTACAACCGCTGCTACGCCCACAAACTCAATGACCCCAAATGCAAGATCAATGTCCGTAGCATGGCCGATATCAAACAGTGGAAAGAAAAAGCTCCTTTCGCCGTCTACGGTTATGAATTCGATATCTTCTCTCCGGCAACGCTGCTGCCCAACTGGTACGCCACCGCCGACGCACTGCGGGTATACCGCGACCTCAAAGCCGTCCGGCTCAAAACTGAAATGAGCGTCTATTATCCCAAAGGTGTCCCCCGGCACGAACTTACTCCGCAGATCAACCGTCTGGCCAACTGGATCTGGGCCAACCTCGCCTGGAATCCCGATGCTGACGTGGACAGTATGATCAAAGATTTTTGTCAGACCGTCTACGGTTCCAAAGCGGCTCCGTTTATGGTAAAATATTTCCAGGAACTGGGCAAAGCCTGGGTCAATCAGAAAAATCATCCGACTTACTTCGGCCGCAAACCGCTCGGTTCGGCACAACTGCTCTTTGATGCAAAGCGGCTCAAGACCTGCCGGACTCTGCTCAACAAAGCGAAAGCCGCCATTGCCAAAAATGACAAACGACGGATGGAAGATTTTGAGATCGACAACAAACTTTTCCAGAAATGGGAAGAATACTTCAACCTTTCCGGCAACCGGATCACCATCACTCCGCCCTATTTGCCCGGAGCAAAGAACTTCGATCAGGCCCTCACTCTGCCGCTCAAACCGAAAAAGCAGGGAGTCACCCCAAACCCCACCACGATCAAAATCTCCTGGGATGACAAAGGGGTGAATATTTTTGCAGAATGCATGGAACCGGATATGAAAAATATCCGCAAATCCTCCACCGAACGCGATCAGGGCGTCTGGAAAGATGCCAATCTGGAAATGATGATCGATCCCGGCGACGGAGAACCTTTCCGCCACATGGTTGTCACCGCCGGAAACAACCGCTACGATGCCATGGGCAACGATTCAACGTGGAATCCCGAATGGAGCAGCAAAGTCCTCTGCAAAGATGACCGCTGGACGGCGGAAATCCATCTGCCGTTTGCCAGTTTCGGCAAGTTCCGCAAAAACCTCACCTGGCAGTTCATGATCATCCGCAACGGCAAACCGGTTGCGGTCGGATTCCCCTATCCGGCGCACATGGATATCACCGGAGCCGGAACCATCTTTTTCACTAAACAGGCGAAAGAGGTCAAAAAACTGGTTTGGATCTCCAGCGGCACGAATCCGCAGAGCTTCGATCCCTACCGCAAATTTTTCCTCGACAACGGCTGGAACTGCCAGACCGCAGCCGGAGAAAAAGCCGCCTGGGAGGTTGATTACAGCGACGCCAAACTGATCTATATAGAACCTTATAAAACCTATTTCAAAAAGGATTTCTGGCAGCAGAAGATCGCTCCGGCAGTTCAAAACGGCGCAACTCTGGTTTTCCGCAGTTACTTCTGGATAACCATGCTCGGCAAAGATCTGGGCGACAAAACTTACACTGTCAGCTGCAAGGAAAACAGCCACAAGATCCGTAAACCCACCTCCATGGATCCGGGATTTGCCAAAGCCGGACATGATCTGGTCAAAACTTACAAAAGCTGCGGTACGGTCACATTCACTCCGAAATTCCCGGAGAAGTGGCATATCCTGATCACCCAGCTGACCAAGGACAACAAACAAGGCGGTTCAGTTATCGGCCGCCGTTTCGGCAAGGGAAAGATCTATATCATCGGTCAGCCCCGGGGTGGTATCCACATTCTGGAAAACATGGTCAATTACGACCTCCCGGAAAAGTGATCCTGCGGTCAACCGGGAAATAATGCAAAAACGCATCGGGATAATTCCCGTTGCGTTTTTTTAGTTTTGCCAATGGCATAACTTTATGGTTGGCTCTTTGAGTGGGAGTGTTTGGAAGATTTTTGGAAGTTTTGATAAATTTTGAGTGGAGCGAGAGTTGGTATGCCGTGTACCTTTTGCCGACAAAAAAACAGAGCGGCTTTACTCCCAAAATCTCTCAACAACTCCCAAAACTTCCCATGAGCGGCGTCCGCTCGCACCTTGGGCACAGCATATGCAACAGCATGCTGTGCGTGCGCTTTGCGCCGCACCACCAACCAACCTTGTAAGGAGCGAGATCGCTCCGCCACCCAAAAGCGGCGGATGGATCGTGCGGCAAGGT
>JAZRNP010000118.1:0-4452 GCA_045648225.1 Victivallaceae bacterium
GCCGTTTCCATCCATGAGCGGTTGAAACGATCCGGCTTCATGTTGGAGATTTCATATCCGAGACTGAGCATATACATCCGGAAAAGTTCAAAGTCTTTTTCCACGCGCGTCCGGACGATGGCGTTCTCCGTTTTTCCGGCAGCGGCACGGGCAGCTGCGATAAGCTTCAGCAGTTTGTCGGCAGAAGCCCGGCGTTCTTTGGCGGAAAGTTTCCGATCGACCAGACGTCCGGCGTAGTCACCGATCTGTTTCTCCCAGTTCCAGCAGAAGCACCACGGAGTGTTGTCAACAAAATCGCTCTTGCGGGGAACGGTTTTGCCGGGGTTGCCGCTGTTGTAAAAACGGCGGCTGACTTCAAGATGGTATGCTGCCATGAGTTTGCCGACAGCATCGCCGTAGTAGTTGCGGCAGAATTGCTGAACCAGATCTTCCAGTTTCTGATCCGGATCCCAGAGCAGCTGGAAGAAAACAAAATGCATCAGCGCATTGGCATCCCAGAAGGTGCTGTAGGTCGGAACATCCGGTTTCAACCAGCGGGGCATACGATGGCTGCCCTGCAAGTTGGCACCATCCGGGCCATCCGGACGGGATTCGGGAGCAGCACCGCCGATGCCGAGATCACGGTAGAATTTGAGTTCATTCTGAACGATCTGCAGCGGGAAAAGAGGATAACGGCCGCTGGAACCGAAATAATCCCGGAAATAGATATTTTTGGTTTTCTTGGCCCAGTTGCTCAAATGTTCTTTGAAAATCGAGTTGCGCAGACAGTTATCGTCTCCGATGGAGTGAATTGTACACTTGTAAAGCGGAGCGAATTCAACCAGCAAATTGGGATGGACTTCGCAATCCGGAGCCTGAATCATCCACCAGTGATAAGCATAAACGTGCATTTTCAGATCCGGATAAACCTTGTTGAGCCGGGATATGATCTCATTTGCAGTTTTGATGTAACGGGTGGAATAGGTACGCTTGCGGTCAGAACCTTTTTTGGGATAATCTTTGGGAGAATCCAGTTTAACCGACCATTTGTCGTCACCGAAACCGATACCGCCGCCATCGGTGTCATTGTAACCGAAAGCGATATATTCGATGGTGGGATGTTTCTTTTTGTAAGCGATCATGCGGTTGACGATGATGTCATTAACTTCAGGGTGTCCCATGACGATCTGTCCGCCGTGGTAGAATTTTTTGTTGGGTTTGCCATCCTTGTCAACACCGAAATATTCGGGATGATCTTTGGCATAAATCGAAGCGGGGAGCCAGTAATGGAAAGTGTGGCCGCCGGCTTTCTGCAAAAAGCCGTATTTCATACGCACACCGGCGGTTGCCTCCAGACTGGCGGGAGAAGCACCGGGCATATTGGCGCAGTTACGGGACATATAGTTATAGATGCCGGGATTTTCGTAGAGCCACACGCTGGAACTCACCGAAAGTCCACGCATGGGAAATGCCGGTTTGTCGATATAGGGCAGTTTGATCGGCGTAACCTGAAGTTTGCGGGGCGGGAAAACCAGATCCGCAGAGGGCCGGGGGAAAACGGTATCCAGATTCTTCTGGAAAATTTTATAAACGCCATTGAGAATTCCTCTGCCGGTATAAGCGGTCAGAACAAACTTTCTGCCCCCCAGAAAATGGAGCAGAAATCCGTCATTACCCAGCATTTCCCGGGTGACTTTGCACTCTTTGATCGCCTGTTCGGCATCGGCGGAACTTTCATTACCGGCGATTGCCATGATCAGCTGATAATATCCGGATCCCCGGTAATTGGTACCGGTCACAGCACGCATGATAGCGACAAATTCTTTTTGGGCATGGACCAATGCCGGATCATAACCGCTAATTTTAATTCCCACGGAGGGAGCATTGCGGAAGACCAGACTGAAATTCTGAACTTTTGCTGTTTTTTCAGCAGCCGCCGCACAGGAAACTGCAGCTGCGGCCAGGAGAGTAAATATGAATCGTTTCACAATAAAATATTCCTTGAGTTAACTTAAAAAACCCCGGTCAAAGCCGGGGCAATAACATTTCAAACAATCACGTGCGTTATTTCATCAAGATTGTACTCGAACAATTTTTCAACAACTTATTCCGTAATGGACAAAGTCTTGTATACTGGTGAAGTAAAATTATCCCAGACATACACGGTAATTTTCTGCCCTTTGGTAATGGTCTGCTGCTGGAGCGCATGCTGATAGAATCGTGATGCCGATTCTTGGAATCTATCACTGCTGACATGACCGTCAACATAAACAAAGTTGCACCGTCTCTGGTGCTTGGCCCAGAAGTGACCGCGTTTGGACTGGTCTTTACGGGTCGGACGCAAATTGCAATACTGACGGAATACTTTACTTCCGTCCGGACCGCCGGAATCCATAACCAGCAGGTTTTTGGAATTCAATTTTCCAATATCCAATGTGTGCGCTTTTTCATCCCAGGTAGAGAGATTGAAGTTACTGATGGCATCGGCGGAACTTGCTCCAAGGTTTGGCATATGGGTGGTCAGCAGCACACCGTATGCTTCCCACTGGAGAGTGTCTTCCAAATTTCGCTGGCCCAGCGGACAACTGATGATCATCTGACGGGCGGCGGCGGAATCTCTCTGCAACGACGGCAGATATTTGTTGCGGAACAGAATAAAGTACCAGTCGTTACCACCGTAATAGATAGCCCATTTGCCGTCATGGTCAGCAGCATAAACCTGAATAGCATTGGAAATCTGTTTCAAGTTGCTGCTGCAACTGTTGCTTATGCCGCGCTGCCGTGCCTGCTGCAGTGCCGGAAGCATGATTGCGGCCAGAATAGCGATTATTGCAATAACAACAAGAAGTTCAATAAGGGTAAAACTCTGATGTTTTACCCTGCCATGGCAGAAAATTTTATTCATAACACACTCCTTTTTACAAAAAAGTTACAAAATTGCACTGCAGATATTATACCTCAAAAACATTAAATTTGCAAGATAATTATGTGCATTATCTTATCAAAAACGTACACTATTTTATCATCCGCCCGAAACGGCGTTGGCATATAAAAAAGGATATTATCGCAGCCAAAGATTAACTTAACGCAATCTCCATGTGTAAACATTGGAATCATTCAAATTACGGTAATCGACAAAAACTCCGTCATCGCTGACCCGCAGGATTCCGAACCCGGTACCATGAGAATGCTGAAGTGTCGTCACCTTACCATCATAAAGTTTGTACCACACCTCTTTGAGCTTACCGGCATTGCCGGGAAATTCGGAATTGTTTCCCTCGACCTGCGGTTTGAATTTAAGCTGTTTGTCCGGATAACGGACCGTGGAGTTGATGATAAACTGATCGATCCGGCGGCCATTGGCCGGATTAAAATATTTAACTTGCGAAATTTTGTGAGTGTGACCGCTCAAAACGATGGTATTGCGTTTTTCCAGCAGATTGAACAAACGCACAATATCATCGCTCAGCCCACTGCGGATGGCGCGTTTGCCCGTTGGAAGCAAAGGAACGTGTGACACAAAAAAGGTATAACGGCTGTCGGGATTTTCCTGCAGAGCTTTTTCCAGAAGATCCAGATCCGGATTCATCAGATCATAAAAGAAATAGAGATCTTTGTCGATCGTGAAATAATAATTGGTCTTGCTGCGCGGCAAATTCCTGACCGTTTTATCCAGATAAGGGTTGACCACCTCATCCCACGCCTGCTGACCGCCCGGGCCACGGGAATCGTGATTGCCGCTGACCACCAGAACTTTGTTGAAACGTCCGGTCAGCTGAGCGATAGCATCCCGGAGATTCTGTTTGTTGAGCTCCAGATTGTAGCAGTCACCATGAATGAGGTCGCCCAGCTGGATCGTGCAGCGGGCATCAACTTTTTTCGCTTCAGCGGCGGCACCATCGAGGATAGCCGGGACATTATTTTCCCACATTTTCATATTGAGCGGAGTGTTTTTCTCGACCGAGCCGCCAAGATTGATCAAAGTCCAGAGCGAATGGCTGCGCCATGAGAAGTAACCATCTTTATTATAGGCGTGTTTCTCTGCCGGGATACCAAGATGCTTCATTTTGCTGGTATCGTGATACTTCAAATGGTCGTAATGGATATCTCCCAGCAGCACCACACTGTAACTTTTATCTGAACAGCAGCCGGCCAGCAATATGCAGCCGATCATGGCGGAGAACAACTTGATATTTTTCAACATGATCTGATCCTCTATATTTGTATAGTCGCTTGCAATTGGCGCAGCACAATATACCACAAAAGCGGAGTTTTTTCAACGCCGCAAATCGTTTCTTTGCCTGAAATCATAAAGTTTTTCTCCGGAACAGCATTTACCGTACTTTTATTTTTTAACTTTTTTGATATATGTGTCTTGCATTTACTTGAATATGAGTGTAGTTTATAATTGAACCAATTGAGGGGGAGTGGTGAATATGTATTCTGCAGACAAATTTCCAATCAGATACGATA
>JAZRNP010000119.1:0-2963 GCA_045648225.1 Victivallaceae bacterium
ACCAATATCAATGCAACCGCTTATGCTCTCAAAGGCGACCGTCGCCGGGTCGTTCCCGGTTCGGTGCTCTTTGAGAACTCCCTCGGCGGTAAAATCATGACCGTTGCATTTTGCAGTGAAGAACATTTTTCACTCCGTGCCGGTATGCCCCGCAAAAACTGGATGATCAATCTTTTGAGCTGCCTTGATCAGGAATGTGTTCAGGGTACCGTTATGAATGATACTCCGGTGATGTCGATCAAGCGCAAAGCTGCGGACGGAGCCACATTGCTCATGGTTTGCAATCTCGGTTATGACCCGATCGAAGCTCTTGAGATCCGGATCGACAAGGCTGAAAAGATCGAAATGCTCAATGAAAAAGGTAAGTGGATTACGGTCGACTTCAAACGTGCCTGTCCCAAAAACATTGTCGCAGATATTGCCTTGCCCTGCTATGGAGTGGCAATCCTCCGGATAAAATAAGCAGCCATGTTGAAAAGGAACATATTAATGGGAGCCGCCTTGGTTATATCCGCTTCTGCTGCTGCAACTCATTCTGTTAAGCGCAATGAGTTGCTGCAGATGCTCTTTAAGGAGATCGACGGTAAACAAATCGGCGAGGCTTATCTGGCGGCTTTTGCTGCAAAAGATGAAAATGCAATGATCCGGGCGGTGGCCGACTACTACCGCAACCGTCCGGAATCGGTCTATTTGCAGCGCAAGATAAAGAGCCGGGATTATTCAGCAGAAACTGCCGAACGGGCCGTTCGCAATGATTTTACCGTGGTCAATATTCCGTGGCAGTTTACTGATGGAATAAATTGGATATTCAACCCGACCTGGAAAAAGACGCCGGTCAGTAATGAATGGCTCTGGCAGTTGGGACGGATGTATTTCTGGCATGATATGATCCGCTGTTATCAGGAAAACGGAGCAGACCGCTTTGCCAAAGCCTTTGAATATCAGGTCAGATCCTGGATGTTTCAGGCGGATAAAAAGAAAGCTGTCGCCGGACCGTATGGTCACAATACCTGGCGTACCATTGAGGCGGGGATCCGTTTGCTCTACTCCTGGCCGGCCGCATTTGAAGTTTTCCGCAAAGCTCCGGATGTCAGCGATGAAACACTCTGTCTGATGCTGGCTTCGATGTTTGAGCAAGCTGAATATCTTCGGCACAACCACCGTAAAAAGAGTAACTGGCTGCTTATGGAAATGTCCGGAGTGTACACCTTTGCTTCTGTGTATCCGGAATTCAAAAAGTCAAAGCAGTTCCGGATTTATGCGTCCGGAGTTTTCGGCAAGGCATTCTGCAGCCAGATGATGCCGGACGGCATGCATGACGAATTGTCCCCGGATTATCTCTGGGTAAGCTTGCGTACTGCGAAAAATTTTGTCGATCAGGCTCAATTGGCCGGCCGCATGGACGAACTCCCGGAAAAACTGACCAAAGATTTTGAAGCCGGTTACGATGCCTTTGCAGCACTCGCCACCCCGGGATTGACTGCACCCCGGACCAACGACTGTTACACTTTGCATCTGCCGGGTGTCTTTAATGATATTCTGGAGAATTTTCCTGAACGGGAACTTTTTAAGTGGGTCGCTTCCGACCGCAAGGCGGGCCGGGCCCCGGAAGATAAACCGGGTGCATCGCGCTTTCTGCCGTATGCCGGATTCATCGTCATGCGTTCCGGCTGGGATAAAGATGCTCTTTACTGCTGTTTTGATGTCGGTCCCCTCGGTATGGGACACTGGCATTGGGATAAACTCAATATCAATGTCTGGAAAGGCAAAGATGAGTTGATCTACGATGATGGAGGCGGATTGTATGAATTGAGTCCCTTCCGGTTTTATGGACGTTCAGGGGCCGATCACAACACTGTGCTGGTTGACGGGATGGGACAGATGCGTTATCTGCCCAAAAAGGTCAACAAGCCCATCGATGCCGGATTCGTCAGCAATGAAAAGTTTGATTATGCCAAAAGCAGTTATACGGATACATTCGGACTGAAAAAATTTGATGGTACGGATGATGAACTGGCGATTCCGTTATTCAAACCGGCCACTCACACCCGGGAAGTCAGATTTTGCAAACCGGAATTTTTCTGTGTTGTCGATACGCTCAGATCTGCTGACGGAAAACTTCATGATTACGAATTGCGTTTTCAGCTGGATACGCTCAAAACCCGCAAGGTCCGCCGGTATCCGGGAGCCGTTATTTCAGACTATGATAACAAAGAATATGATATTCTGATCCTGCCGCTTTATCCGGAAAAAATTGAAACTTCCACCGCTTCAGGACGGCGCAAGCCGTTGATGGCCGGTTGGTTTATCGGACGCAATGATCTGACCCGGCATAAAGCGACAACGGTCATGATGAGTGCAAAACAGCAGAAAAACTTCACTTTTGCCACTCTCTTGATTCCGATTCGCAAGGGCGGAGCATTGCCGGAGGTGAAGTCTTTGGGCAAAAAACGTTTTTCAGTGACAGTCAACGGTAAATGTTTTGAAATTGATCTTGCCGGATTGAACCGGTGATTTCTGAAAAGTGCTCTTGACTTGCACGGGGAAATGTGTTATATTCTTTAGGTTGTATTGTTGACTGCAATGTTTTCGGTAAATGAGAGATGAAATATGATGCGCTTTAAAACAGGATTGATCATGACAGTGGTGCTTGCCGGCATGATTTTTGCCGGTTGCGGACGCCGGGAATCTGCTGCTTCCGGAAAACTCCGGGTCGTTTGCGGCCTGCCACCGGTGGCGTTTATTGCTGAAAAGATCGGTGGTGATCGTATCGTTGTTTCATCAATGCTCCCGGAGGGGCGCAGTCCTCATGATTACGCTCCCCGTCCGGCTGATATCAGGAATGCCGGTCAGGCCGGATTTTTCTTGACCACCGGGATGAATTTTGAAAAAAGTGCAGTGAGAAGTCTCCCGGAAACGGTTGCTGTCAAAGATGTTTCAATAAATATCAAACGGCGGAACTT
>JAZRNP010000120.1:0-13527 GCA_045648225.1 Victivallaceae bacterium
AATATGAGCAAGATTTTCGGTGAATTGCTGATGCTTATTGAAAAAGATTATCGTGGTACGGCCCTTACCCTTGCTTACAATGGTTTGCCGTTCCGTGTTCCAAAGAATCTGCATATTATCGGTATGATGAACACTGCTGACCGCAGTTTGGCGATGATCGATTATGCCCTGCGCCGCCGTTTCAGCTTCTTTGATATGGAACCGGGATTTGATTCAGACGGGTTTGTTGCGTATCAGCAAGATTTGAACAGCGAAAAACTGGACAGGTTGGTTACAGAACTCAAATCTTTGAATAATGTTATTATCGAAGACAAATCCCTCGGCAAAGGATTCTGTATCGGACACAGTTATCTCTGCGGTGAAACAATTTGCACAGATGAATGGCTGCAAGGTGTAGTGGAGTATGATATTCTGCCGATGCTAGTGGAATATTGGTTTGATGAACTGGATAAATACGATGAGTGGAAAAAACGCTTGACGGATGCTGTCAAATGAGCAATTCCAATATTCTTATCAAAAATATTTATTATATGCTCTCCTATGCTTTTTCGATATTGAAGCAATCCAGTATCGAAAAGGTTTCGGGAGAAGCATTTGATAATATTCATAATCTTTTTGCGGCGATCCTCGGTAATGGAATCGGACAGCAGCTTAAACGCGGCTTGCATCGGGAATACATCTTGCAGCATGATAATTTATCCGTGGTACGGGGCAAGATCGATATTTCCCAAACCATAAAGAACCGTTTGAACCGCACGCACAAAATTGCTTGTGAATTTGATGAATTATCCGAAAATAATATATTCAATCAGATTCTTAAAACAACGGTTTTACTGTTAATAAAGCAAAAAGATGTTGACAGCAAGCACAAAAATGATCTGAAACAGAAGATGCTCTTCTTTTCAAACGTTGATGTACTTGACCCATGGGCAATCAACTGGTCGCAGATTCGTTTTCAGCGCAATAACCACACTTACCGGATTTTGATAAGTTTGTGTCAGTTTATCCTCGAAGGGATGCTTTTGAGCGAAGATGCCGGAGAACATAAACTAGCCTCTTTTGTTGATGAACAAAAATTATGCAGGCTTTATGAAAAGTTTATTCTGGAATATTATCGCAAACATTATCCGGAATTGAAAGCTAACGCTTCACAAATTCCGTGGGCGGTTGATGATGATTGCCGGACGATGCTGCCGACAATGCAAAGTGATATAACGCTCTCATGCGGCAAAAAAACTTTGATTATTGATGCAAAATATTACAGCAAAAACACTCAAAGTCAATATGATAAGCGGACGATCCATTCCGGCAATCTCTATCAGATTTTTACCTATGTCAAAAATAAAACTTTGCAGGATGGTTTCACCGATCACGAAGTTTCCGGATTGCTGCTGTATGCCAGAACCGCCGATGAAATCCAGCCGGATGGTGATTTTTCCATGAGCGGCAATAAAATTTCTGTGAAAACTCTTGACTTGAACCAGCCGTTTGAAGTAATAGCAAAACAGTTAAATCAAATTGCTGAAGAACGGTTTGGAATATAGAAAAATGAATAATGGAGAAGAAAATGCTTTATAATATTTATTTCAGTCCGACGGGCGGGACGAAGAAGGTGGCGGATATTCTGGTGAGCAATCTCGGCGGTGAGTTTTACGAGGTAGATATTTGTTGCGATATTGAAAATATGGCTTTGCAGGCAGAGGATGTTTGTCTGGTTTCGGTTCCGTCTTTTGCCGGACGGGTTCCGCAGGTTGCTGTTGAACGGCTCAAAAAGATTTCCGGTAATGGGGCGAAAGCGATTCTGAATTGTGTTTACGGCAATCGGGAGTGGGATGATACTTTGACTGAATTGCAGGACACCCTTATTAGTTGCGGCTTTGTTTGTGTGGCGGCGGTTGCCGCTGTTGCCGAACACTCCATCTTTAGGCAGTTTGCTGCCGGTCGTCCGGATAAAGAAGATGCCAAAGAGTTGATCGAATTTGCCCAGAACATCTCTGAAAAACTTGACAGCGGTGTGTTCGGAGAGTTGAACCTTGCCGGAAGTCATGGCACATACAAAGAGCTTGTTGATATTCCTTTCAAGCCCGAAGCCAATGACACTTGCGATAAATGCGGAATTTGTGCTGCCGGTTGCCCGGTGGGAGCGATCGACAAAACCGATCCCCGCAAAACTGATAAAGACCGCTGTATCAGTTGTATGCGCTGTCAATACATTTGCCCCAAGCACGCTCGCGACCTTGATCCGGCTTTCATGCAAGCTGCCGCCGAAAGAATGGCTCCCAAACTGGGCGGTTACAAGAAAAATTATTTGTTTTTGTGAATGATAATGAATTCAATCCGTAAACTTTTTGATGTCCTTTTTGATTGTTATGGTCCGCAGCATTGGTGGCCTTGTCAGAGCGGTTTGCGGTGGGAGATCATTACGGGGGCGATATTGACCCAGAACACCGCCTGGACCAATGTTGAAAAGGCGATCGGGAATTTGCTTTCTGCCGATGTAATGTCGCCGGAGCGTGTTCTGGCAACTTCTGATACGGACTTGCAGGAGTTGATCCGTCCGGCGGGATTTTTTACGCAGAAGTGTACTTATTTGAAAGCGATGGCGGCGTTTATGTTTGAGCGTGAACTCGCCTTTGAGCAATCGGCGGATGTTTGGGCTTTGCGGAAAGAATTGCTTTCTGTAAAAGGTGTCGGTCGGGAAACGGCAGACAGTATCTTGCTTTATGCTTTCAACAAACCTATTTTTGTCATTGATGCCTATACACGGCGGGTGGCGGAGCGGCATTTGCACCTTGACGGAACTTTACATTACGATACTCTGCAAAAGATTTTTATGGATGCCTTGCCTGCCGATACCGCTATTTACAACGAATATCACGCCCTGATCGTCGCCCTCTGCAAAGAGTCCTGTCACAAATCCTCTTGCGGTGAATTTTGCAAAAAAATCGCAAATTTTTCATAAAATATTTTCAGAGTGGACGCAAAATGTCCACTTGCTGGGTGTATATTTATTGTAGATAAGGAAAAAATACACCTGCGGAGGACAACATGAACGATTTGCCTGTATTGCGCTTGAGTCAACTGTTGACACCTGAAGAAATGAAAATTGTTCAGGGAGTACATAAGACCCATAATGTCGGATTTTGCCCGCTTGGGGTGTATATCCCCGATGAGAGTTGTGGTTTGCACAGATGTTCTGATTCTGAAAGTGGTGATTTCTGTGAAGAACGTTACACACCCTTGTCATATTATGCCGTTTCGGTATGGAGAGAAACTGTAAAGCACCTTGAAGCCATGCCGGAATTTGCCGATGCACTGCAAGTTGAATGGTATCCGGTTGCGGCAACTTTCCGATCAATCAGGTATATCAATGATACACGGCTGCAATATATTCAAACATTCCGGAAAATCGCCGCTGAAATTGCCGATACGCAGAATATAAAAATTCATTACGGCAGATTTGACAGTCCGGCATCTGCGGAATATCCGGATTATCCTTTGCGTACCTACATTATGACAGAAGAACTTTTCAAAGCAAAACGCGGCTGGGGGATAAAAAATGAGGTCGCAGATTTACCAAAAGATGAAATGTTCTCCTACTCCTGGGATGAAATTAAAGATTATTTTGTGGAACTCTCTCCACAGCAGCTGGCATTCAATGCCGGTGATTTGATGAATAACAGAGGTTCTGAACTGGATCAACAGTTTATCAAAGCCTGTTATGAACTCGATTTGCCGTTGATGAAAAAACTTTTTGCTCAAGGTGCAAATATTCATGCAGTTGATGATGGTGGCGATATGGCGGCACAAACTCTTGTATTGCATTTTTGTGATGAGTTTTACTATGCAGGTGAAAATATGTCTGCTGCTGATAAAGAAAAATTACAGGAACAAATTTATCAGGAAAATATAACTGCCTTAAAATGGCTCATACAGCAAGGCTATGATTTGAATGTCTGTGCATATGATGAAGGCACTGCATTGTATTACAGTATAGATTATTCGCCGGGAATCCGTTTAATGAAATTTTTGCTTGAAAATGGTGCAGATCCCAATATTGATTGTTATATCAATAATGATGGCGGAGATGTAACTTGTGCATTGGTAAATGTTTGGGACAATTATAATATCTGGGATAAATCTGATTTTCCGTTACTTGATGAAATGGAAAAACTGCTGAAAAAGTATGGCGCAGAATAAACGAGGTGTGAATATGAAAAAACGACATCATAAATATACCAGAATATCGTTAAGATATGTGCAGTTAAGATCTTCGTTTTCAGAAACAGACATTATGATGGCAACTTATTGGGGCGAAAACAGTTCACTGTGGAAAGATGATTGCAGTTTGCGGCTGCGTTTGCAATTGGACGATAAAACAATTTGGTCAACTTGCAATATCAATACTTTGCTGAAAATGTATTTGACCCCGGGCAAGTATTATCCATTTACCTGTGATGACTGCGATGATCCCGGATGTGCCGGAATTTTTGCTCCAAGCCGGATAATTCACAGCAGAGAAGATATCATTTTGTGCTTACGGTCGCCTTTGCAGGAAAATAATGATCCACGCTGGAGTACCCGTTGGCGTTACCGTGCATATCGATTGCGTAAAAAAGACTATTTGAGAGAGTTGCTGAGTGTTATGCATTTTCGCATTTCTTTGGAAAATACCTTGAATATAAAATTTGATGAAACGCAAGATGAAGAGAAACAGCGGCAGGATCTTTGTTTGCTGATGGATATTTTCGGTTTGGAAAGCTGCGTAATGTATCACAAGGATATTTCTGAAAATATCCGGACAGCTTTTCCCAAACTCAAGAATGAATTTCTGAAAATGTTGGGAAAGGAAATTTTATGACAAGTCAAACAGAACCAACAGATAGTTGGGAATGGATGGAACTTTTGCGGGAACATCCGGAAAAGGCTTCTGAATGTCCCTGCTGGGATGAATTTACTCCAATGGAGTGGATGATGATATTGGAAGTGCAGCCGCAGTTTGCAGACCAATGTCCGTGGGAAGAATTTGACGGATATTGTTGGAGCACATTATTGAGAGCGCAGCCGCAATTTGCTGACAAATGCAGCTGGGATGAACTCGACGGGGCGTACTGGTGGTGGCTGTTGGACAAACAGCCGCAATTCGCTGATAAGTGTGCGTGGGAAAAACTTTCCGGGCACGATTGGGCTTTGGTTTTGAACTTTATGCCGGAAGCGGTCAAGCATTGCCGGTGGGAAAATCTTTCAGCTCAGGATTGGAGCGAACTGTTGCGTATGCATCCGGAATTTGCAGACAAATGTCAATGTTGGAACGATTTTTCAGACTATGATTGGCTGTGGCTTGAAGAGTGCCAATCGCAACTTGTTGATAAATACAGGAGGAAAGCAAATACCTGATTCAGCCGAAGTCATAAAATTACTCACCGAATGGGAATGTGAACGTAAAAATTAACCTTCCAAATCCGTTAAAAAATTGTAATACACTGAATCGCTTAATCGCATTTTTCAAAACTGCGGATTTTGCATTGGGTGTTTTTCGATTGGAAAAATCCTCCGTATTTTTTACAAAAAAATTTCAAATATATCCGGTAAAATCGAAGAAGCCGTTGTTTTTCCGGATTTTCCAGCCGGTATACGCCGGTTTGCTCCGGAATTACCCGCATTGCGCCGCTGCAAATAATTTATTGTACAAAACGCTCTTGCAGAAACAACAATTTTGTGCTACATTAATAGGATTTCAACGTCGAAATCACAACCTCATAATAAAAGGGCAAATCCCATGAAAAAAATTATTTCCGTTATCGCAATCCTGCTTTGCCCCGCCGCAAGTTACGCCAAACCGACTCCTGACGCCGCGCTTGAAATGCTGATGAAAGGCAACGCGCGCTTCGTCGCCGGGAAATCCATCCATCCCCGCAACACTCCTGATCGCCGCCAGCTTGCTGCGGTAAAAAATCAGGGTGACTATGCCTACGCAACGATTCTCAGCTGTTCCGACTCCCGCGTGCCGGTAGAACTGATTTTCGACGCGGGAATCATGGATCTTTTTGTCATCCGGGTTCCGGGAAATGTTTTTCAGACCGATGAGATCGCCGGAGCTGAATATGGCGTTGGTCACGTTCACACCCCGGTGCTTATGGTGCTGGGCCACTCCGACTGCGGAGCGGTCACCGCGACGGTCGGCATGACGGATAAACATGGACACGCTCACAAACTGGAACGCAATATACCGGCTTTGCTCAAGCCGATAATCACGGTTGTGGCTGAGGCGCGCAAAAATCGTCCGGATCTCAAAGGGAAAGCTCTCATCGAATACGCCTCCGAACTCAATGTTCTCCGGGAAATCCGGCAGCTCTTTCACGACAGTGCCGCCATCCGTGCCGCGGTCAAGGCCGGAAATGTCAAAGTAACGGGAGCGATCTACGACATCGCTTCCGGGAAAGTAGTTCTGATGGAACAGAAAAAGATCGACAAAATCTTCAGCGAAGTGGAAAAAGACCGTTCCCGTTCCACTAAAGAGTTTGCCGACTGATATAACACGGAATATCTCCCGCCGGAATGATTTGTTTCCGGCGGTATTTTTTTTCACTTACAGACACTAAAAAGTGCAATATCCGAAACGAGCTTAATCGCATTTTTCAAAACTGCGGATTTTTGCTTTGGCAGTTTTTCGATTAAAATAATCCTCCAGGTTTCAGGATCCAGTTCTGCCACTTCTGCTTCCGCCTGTCTTAGCGATGTTGTGCGTTGCGGAGTGTGCGTGATCAGAGTTGATCGGTGAAAGTATAAGCGTCACCGGACTCGAAGTATTTTGCTTCAGAGCCGGGGAAATGCTGTTGGATGATAGCGGGGAGGATTTTCATGCCGTCGCGTTCGGAGCAGGTGTGTCCCATAACGATGATGGCGCGGGGGATCCCCAGTTGAGTACAATCTCTGGCGAATTCGGCTTGTCTCCACTCCGTGATCTCGCCGGTGAGGACGAGTTCGCAATGTTCCAGATTTTCCTCGACATGACCGGGAGTGCCGAAATTGAGGCCGATGCGGTTTACCAGGTGATCGGTGGAACCGCAGATGCGGACGTGCGCGATTCCGAGATTTTTTTCCAGTGCTTTTGCGATGTCCGGGACGGTCATGGGCTTTTCCAAAATGAATTCACTGACACCATACTTGTGTTCATTCACCCATGTCCCGCGCAATCCGAAATGAGTTATTTCCCCCACAGCAATCAAGTCTTCTTCTGCATGGTGCGGGTGATCGTGATAACGGTAAACCGCAAGACCGGAATTTTCCAGCAGATCGCGTTTCATATCCAGGATTTTGCGTTTGAATCCGGTGGTACTTTCCAACGTCTGAATACTGTCCCAGTGATCGTAATAACTGGGTTCGTGAACGATGAGGAGGCTTGCACCCCACTCTTTGGCAGCGCGTACCACATCCGGTGTGGGAAACATGGATACCGCGACTTTTCCGTTGAACGGTTTTTCCGGATCGCCCGCCTTGATCGTATCGCAAGTGGGATTATAATGGGATTGATCGCTGTCGGTGTAGTCGTACAGTTCCTTCATGAATTCGCCGATTTTCATTTTTTGTATCTCTGTTTTTGTATGAGTGTCTGATTCCGACTAAAGGTAGCACTGTTTCAGAGTGATTGCAAGGTATAAACCCAAGCATAACTCTTAAAAGTATACCCTGATGGATATAAAGCCGACAGAATACGCTGCAGCGGTGGTTTCTGCAAATAATTTTCAGCGGTTGCGTTTCAGCAACATGGGGATGTTATTTTCAGAAAATCCTTTGCAGTTGGTAATGGAAAGATCTGTGCCGTCGAGTTGGCAGATAATACCGAAATCTGCGTGCTTCCAATGTTTTCTATCGGGACCGGCAGCGTCGGGACGGAGGGTGAATGTTGAATCATCGATGGAGATATTCTCAAACATCCCTTTCTTAAAGGGAAAAACGATCAGATTTGCTTTGTTTGATACTGCTTCGATGTTGCGGAAAGTTATATTGCTCACCTTTTGTATTGCCGGATCATTGATATCGCTGCCCCAATTGGGAAGTATCAGCAGACTTTGATCTGCATCAATGGAGATGTTTTCAAACAAAACATTGTCGATGGCGGTACATTTGCCTACGGCATAACTCGGTCCGATACAGATACCGATATTGGTATTGACCATTTTCAGATTGGAGAGTTTGCAGTTTCTGATCGTTCCGTTGCCGACTCCGACTCTCACTCCGCAAGCAGCTGAACTTAAAACGCAATTGGAAACGGTTATATCTGAACAGACTGCGGTTTTTCCCAACGGGAGCTGATTCCCCCGGATGGCGATCGAGTCGTCACCGCTGAAAATATTGCAGTTGGAGATCGTCACCCGGCGACAGCAGTCTATGTCCAAGCCGTCTGAATTCAGAGTGTGGCGGTCAGTCTGGATCGTCACCCGGTCGATCGTCAAATCTTCGCAGTCGTGGAAAAACGCCGTCCAGTAGGTCGGGTCATTGAGTCTGATACCATTCAATTTTACATTGCGGCATCCGACAAAGTAGAGCATGGATCCGGGACGCCAACGGGGCAGTACATAACGCGGATGTTTGCTGTTAGGGGTGTGGATGATGTCGGTATTGAAGATGCCGTTGCGGTTGCCGTTGATGGTTCCGGTACCGGAAATGGAGATGTTTTCACAATCTCTGGCGATGATCAAATGGGCACCGGAGGAACGTTCTTTTACAGAAAAGGTGTTGCGCTTGTCGAAGTCATTGGCATTGTAATCTTCCGGATAACGGCTGCCGAGAATAACGGCGTTGGCAGAGAGATGGATACCGCCGCCGCTTCGCAGATAGAGAGTCCCGGTACGATAGACTCCTGCCGGGAAATAGACTATTTTACCGCTGTCGAGTGCCGCCTGAATATAGAGTGTATCCATATACAAACCGTCCCCGATCGCTCCGAAATCTTTAACATTGACCATATTTTTCAACATTTTTGCCTCCGCTGATATAAACAAAAAACCGGCAATACACAGAATCAAAATTTTTTTCACTTGTCAAACCTTTTGTTAATGTCCCAATTTTTGTGAAACTTTTATGTTATTTACGTCCTCGACCGAAGATGAGTCCGCTGATTTGCCAAGAGATTGCCCACAATGCGCCGCCGCAGGTTGTATTTTTCACAAAAAATGAGACAATACCAATCTTTTATTTCTTTTTGCGGGATACCAGATGAACATTTTTCCAGATACCGCCGTTGCCGCCTTTGTCTTCGACCCGGACACAGACGGTATTCCAATGACCGTTGCTCCAAACTTTTATGCACTGGTCAATGCGGATGGCAAAGGGGGTCTGCCAATCATTTGTTTTGAGATGAAGATGTTCACCGGCTTTTTTGCCGTTGACAAAGACCTGACAGCTTTCATCGACTGCTTCAAAGAGGAGATAGACCTCGCGCTCTTTCCAGTCGGCGGGGATTTTGAACGATATTGCATACCATCCGATACCGTCATAGCTGCTCAACTTTTTGCACAACTCTTTTGAGGCGTATTTTCCCGGAGTTGTATTTTCCCAATTCATATTGATCCTGATTTTTGCATCCCATTTGCGGAATGATTTTGCGGCGTACCATTTTTCTTTCAAACCGACATCCGTGGGGTCGAGCTTGAAACTCCACAATCCCGGCATTTTTTGGTACGGTGCATCGTATTCTCCGAGGAGACCGATGTTTTTTACTCCGCACGGGTCGCCCCATTTTTGTTCGCCATACGGAACAGTGGGGAGTTTGTGCTGTTTGCGGAAATCGTACAGTTTCCGGGACTTTTCCGGAGTTTTATTGCGGAGGATATCGACGACCATGCGTCCTTCAGTATTGGCGATTTTTAGCCTGGTAATAAAGGCTCTGGTGTCTGCCGGAATATCTTTTGCCAATGCGGCATCAAGAATTTTGTCAGTGTTGTCGAAGTCGGAATCTTTGAAACAATTCACGGCTTCTCCCCACATCAGACCGCGGGCAAAGTTTCTATAGCGGCCGACTTCGAGAACTTTCGGAAGCTGCGGCGTGATGCGCTCTTCCCAGTTTTTGCGCCAGTACTCATAGAATTGCTTGATATCTTCCGCCGCCGCTCCGAATCCGACGCAATAGTGGTTGAGGATATCTTCATAGCTCTCTTCCGGATTGGTCATGCCGCGCATCAAAACATAATCGGGGAAAGCCAGGGTGATGTGACCGGCTTCCGGATTGTCATACATGAATCCAACGGTGCCGGATTCGATGATCAGCTTCTGCTGCTCAAAAAAATATTTTTCAAAACCGCAGGGCAGCCCCCCAGTGTTGTAGAGGTGATGCTGATTGGGACGCCAGTAGAATTTGGTCATTCCGGCTTTGCGCCAGCCGTTGATAAGAGTGGACACTTTTTCTGTTGCCGGGTCGTTGGGAACGATGCCGAGGACAAAGTTTGCGGCAACTTTTTCACGCATCGGCGGTTCAAGGTAAGGACCATAGGCATAAAAGGTGACTTTGGCTTCCGGATTTTTGGCAAGTGCAAGTTTGCTTACCGCATGGGCAAAGTAAACATAGCGGTCAGTGAGGAAATCATATCTGTTATTGCCGAGTTTTACCGGCAGGGGATCGAGTTTACGGCAATTTTCACAACCGCAATATTCATACGGTGTGTAATCATTTTCGCTGATATTGACATATTTGCCGCCTTTTTTCAGCCAATCGGCAATGATCTGTTTATGCAATCCGGCAGAAGTTACGCACATTTTGATTTTGCGTGGATTACCGGATGTGACATTGGCGATAGCGTCATCAGTTTTGCGCGATTTAAGGGCAACGGGGGCGCGTTTTCCGAAAGAATTCAGTGCAAAGAATTCCGGATTGGTCTTGCCGAAGCGTTTCCAGTAATCGGTGAATCGGTGCCCTTGCGGGATACCGGCATGGCTGCCCATGCGCATACGTTTTTTCCAGAGAGCAGACTCCTTGCTGATTTTGGAAAAGCGGCGCAATACCCGTATACCGAGTTTCGGAGCCCAACTGCCGGAATCATTCTTTACTTTAATATCTTTGGCGGGCGTGACCAGTATCACACCTTCGGCGGGCCAGCGGATGCCGAGTTCATTTTCGAGGAAGATGGAAATGGCGTTGCTGACGCCGTTTCTTTCGTGACCGTAGAAATAGAGCGCATTGCCGACCTTTTTCCAAACGCCCTCTTCCGGTTTGAAATTTGCCGGAGTTCCGGCAGGAATTGAGCCGACTTCAAAGACAAATTTCCCTTTGGCATCAGTACCTTTTGGGGCTATCGGTATTTTTTTGCCGGTGAGTTTTTTCAAATTGAGCTGCAGATCTTTTGCTTCTGAAGCAAACAATTTGGCATCGGAAATGCGGATGACTGCCGCATCCGGATTTATGGTGAATCCTTCTGCCAAAACCATAAACGGCAGCAGAAACAGCGCGGATAAATATTTTTTCAACATTTGCGACCTTTCAATAAAAACGGGGTTTGAAGCAATCCATATTTTTTATCGGCCCTGCAGTATAATCCAGAGTTTTGACTGCACCGCCGAAGGTGGCGACGTTGCCTTTGCGGTTATGCACCATATACAAACCGTGGGCTTTGCCGTCGGTAAGACCGGCTGCATTGAAAATCATCTCCGAGGCCCAATCTTTGTCATTACGGATGCGGTATCCTTCGATTTTTTTATTAAATGTGAACGAAGCGTTTTCAGGCTCGGCGGTATTGACATTTGCCGTATCTCCGAGAATGACTGTATTGGGTGCCCGTCTGTCTTTCAGAATTTGAGTCTGCTTTACCGCTTTATCGACGGTTGAACCGAATGTCCCGATGGGAATTCCGTAAGTTGCGGCCCGGTAAAGCGCACCGCCGTCATCCGGATATCTGCCGTCACAATATGAGCGGTTGGAGGGACAGGAGAAAATGGCTGATTTGGATTTTGTTGAGATATATTTCAGCTCCTGAAGCATACCCGGCCAGGTCAGACGTATCGATCTGCCGAAATATTTATCATACTGTGGAACCATACAGTAAGAGTCATAATCATTGGAGTATTGGGTCATATAAAGATTGAACTGCTTGAGATTGCTGATGCAACTGCTGCTTTTTCCTTTGGCTCTTGCGCTCTGCAATGCCGGTAATAGCATCGCCGCCAATATGGCTATGATAGCAATTACTACGAGAAGCTCTATTAAGGTGAAGCTGTTAAGCTTCACCTGTCTGCAGACATGTGAATACTTATCTTCTTTGTCATGAACGCGATTACAGCAGAGCTGCGCCCTTTTCCCAAGGAGTTCGATCAAGGTAAATCTTTTTTTCATCGTCACTCAGTTCCTTTATTTTTTAACGGATAGCCATTATCAATATGCATGATACCGCCTGTTTTCCGCAGTTCATACTGCAGTGCAGAAACAGGAATTGCAGCCGGAAAGAGGTTCTGCTCAGAACTCATGGCTGCGGCAACGCCGGCAGCTTCACCGGTCATGGCTGCGGCGGGAATCACCCGGAATATTTCCCAGGCATCCCCGGATGAGTTGATACAGCGCCCGGCAGCAAGGGCATTCCCCACCTGCCGGGGGAGCAAGGCCCCGTATGGAGTTTCCCACGCGGGGGCTTTTTTACGCCAGTCGGCGGCAACGCCGATGGAATCTTCGACATAGAGCCCTGCTTCTTGGCTCCGGATCTCTGCCAGAGCGTCGATACGGGCGATCTTGCGGGTTTGGGGCATCGTAGGCAGATGAACCGGATAATTGACCTTGCGTTCCTCCGATGTCATGGCATCGTAATATGCCCGGATCTCCCGGAACTGGCGGCGCAAAAACTCCTGAAGTTCTGCGGCACTCAACACTTGAGGCATGGAACCATCAACATCCGGGGCTTTTATGGGCTGGATATGAAGATTTTCTGTGAAATGGTACTTGGCCGCATTTTCCCGGTTGAGTTCCATGATCCACGGAGTGTGATAGTTGATCTCCGGGAACACCTTGTTTCCCGCCATGCGCAGCACATAGGCTCCTCCGGTGGCATCGATAAAACAATCTGCACTGATATTTTCTTTTTCGCAGCCGCAGAATATTTCGATTTCTTTCAGATTATTATTGCCGTCGCACCTGACCCCGGTGACAGTTGTTTCAAGCCGGAGTTCCGCTCCAGAGTCACGGATCATCCGGTCAAGGGTCAGCATATAGCCTGCCGGAGAAAAACAGCAAAGACAGGCATCCCTTTTATTTCCCGGATTTCCGTCTTTGGTGCCGCCCCATTTTTCTGCCAGTGAAAATGGACCATACTCCTGACAGTTGATCAGAAGTTCTTCTGTGATGGATGAAGCAATGATGTGATCATGGTCATCTGAAATGGGGAGATAAATATAAATCAGTCCCGAAGTGGCAAGACCACCGAGGACAGATTGTTTTTCCGCCAGAAGCACCTTTCTGCCGCGCCGTGCTGCCGCAAGTGCTGCGGCAACGTCTGCTATGCCTCCGCCGCAAACGACGATGTCATAATGTTTCATTTTTTCTTTTAT
>JAZRNP010000121.1:0-2396 GCA_045648225.1 Victivallaceae bacterium
CCGCGGCGCCCACAAGCGCAATGCCAGTATGCTTTTCGGTGACGGTCACGCCGGTTTGCAGGATTTCTTTTATACCACCAAGACCTACCACAGCGCCGGCTCTCTTATCGTCTGGCAGGGTACTATCAGCGAAACAAAATTTTAATATCGCATCTTGACAAGACATGATTCCGGTTGTATACTGAATATCATGAAAAACTTTGTCACATCACTGCTTCTGCTTTGCGCCATGCTTTCCCATGCCGGAGAGGTGTTTTTTGTCCCCGGATGGCGCACCGGAAACTCTTCCCGGTCGGGGTGCGTCCGGATCATCAATGACATCTGGCCGGGGATGCCGGTCACGGTGAAGTCGTGGAACAGTCTGGTCGGTCTGGAAGAGGCCAAACAAAATGCCGCCGCTTACACCGGAGTGCTGCTCAAAGAGATCCTTGATATGCCCGAAAGCCGCCGCCGGGAACTGATTCTTGCCGGTCATTCGCTGGGAGCGGTGATCGTGCTGGAAATTCTGGATGAACTTGCAGAGCGGAGAATGCAGATCAGAGAGGCCGCTCTGCTGGGAACTCCGGTGGCCAATGACGATCCCCGGATTTTCCGGGCATTGAGCGCAACGAGGAACTGCTGTTACAATGTTGCTTTTTCCGGAGACGGAGTATTGAAACTGCTCTGTCCGCTTTCCGGAACCGGTAAACCCCTCGGTGTTTCCGGATGGAAATTTTCCCATCCCCATCTGATCGAATCCAAAGTCTCCCAACCTTTCAGCTTATACAATCACTTCGCCTACCGCTATCTGGAGGAACTTGACCGTCTGTCTGATTCCCATGCCGCAGGCGAGATCCATCTGCCCGGCGGATGCGAACCGTTCTTTTATGACGAAAGCGGGATATTCTGGCGTAAACAGGATGAGTTATCCTCCTGGCAGATCCAGCGTCATGTTATCAACGGGAAATTCCGTCTGGTCGATAATTTGAACCGGGTTCGTCTGGAGGGGAGTGAAGCCGACGTGAAATCCGGCTTTGAGTATATCCGGAATTATTTGTCCGCCGGAAAAAAGTAAACCTGCAGATCCGGATAGAGTTTCTGCAGTTTCCCGGCAACGGTATTTTTTCCCAGATAACAGCTTGTGGAAAAGATGTCCGCATCCAGCGCACTGCGGGATACGACCGTTACCGCAGGAAATGCTTCCGGGCAGCCGGTCCCCGGATCGATGATGTGTCCGAAGCGTTGGCCATCCAGTATAGTGAAGCGTTCATAATCTCCGGAACTTGCCACCGCCATGCCTCCGGAAAGCTGCAGTTTTTCCGGGAGCAGTTCACTTTTCTTTGCCGGATTACGGATTCCGACGGTGTAACACTTTTTCCCGGGCGGCAGATCCGGAAGCAGCTTCAAATTACCGCCCAGATCTATAACGCCCCGGGAGATACCCTGCTTTAAAATCGCTTCAGCCGCCAGATCGGCAGCGTACCCTTTGGCAATGCCGCCCAGATCGATCGCCATGCCGGGGACGGAAAATTTAACTTTTTTATGTTGGCGGTCAAAGTGTAATTTCTCAAATCCGCTCTTTTGCTGAGCTATTCTGATTTCGGCATCTGTCGGGCGATGCTGCTGTTTACGGTAGAATCCCCAGAGATCCATCAGCGGTTTTACGGTAATGTCAAATTTACCGTTACTTTCAATAAATGCTTTTTCCGCACGCATCAGCAATCGCCACATGGTGTCGGAACATTGAAATTCACCATTTGCCGCCGTTGCATTGAGCCGGGACAGCTCGCTTGAAGCATCATAAAGGTTGGCAATTTTTACAACCTTTTCAAACGCCTGTTTCCCGGCAGCGCAGCCGTCGAGAAATGTCTGGTGATTTTTGGTGTAGAGTGTGAATCCGGCAATGGTTCCCATCACCGGAAACTGCATCCGGAACCCCTGCAGTGTTTCTCCATTCCCTTGCGTGGTACGGAGAAATGAAAAAATCGCCGCTGCCGGGAAAATTCCCAGAGCAACGGCGATGATGATACCTGCAATGGTGCGTTTATCCATGACTTCAGGCTTTGGTCACGGTGACAGCAACGGTTTGGCCGTTGACATCCAGTTCGATTTCTCCGGCACCGGACGCGAAACTCACTGCCAGAACTTCGTTGCTGATGTAATCTTTGAAGTTCTCCAGCATTGCCGCAACTTCCGCCGGGGCACTGTAGATGACATTGATCCGGTCGGTGACATCAAATTTCTGCTCTTTGCGCAGGTTCTGGATCTTGCTGACCAATTCGCGGGCCATGCCTTCGGCTTCGAGTTCCGCAGTGAGGGCGGTTTCCAGAGCGATGGTGACACCGTTTTCGCTGGAAGCGACCAGACCGGGGCGTTCTTCGCGGTTGATGACGAGGTCAAGTCGGATCGTAGCCATG
>JAZRNP010000122.1:0-5106 GCA_045648225.1 Victivallaceae bacterium
ACATCAGCTGACCGAAAGGCTGCTGTCCCTCTTTGAGCTGCGGCAGGTAACCTTCAGCACGGATGATCTCGTCTTTGACATTGATGCCGAGCGCATCGGCGATGCTTTTGAGTTTTGCGAGATCTTCGGCGGGCAGGTGATAGGTTTTGTTGACCCGGATGCCGTTAACGCCGGGGCGTCCGGGGAGCGAGGCGGTCTGTTCTCCGGCCATGGCCTCCGGGTGGAAGCTCATGGTACAGCCGATAAGCGCATAACGACCGCTGACGGTGTCGAGATAGACCGGCCGGGCCGCATCGGCAAGCGAGCGTCCGGTTCCGGCGTAGGGCATATCAGCTTTTTCCAGATACTGCAAAGTTTTTTCCAGACCGCCGTAGGAGTAGTCCAATGCATGGTTGTTGGCGGTGCAGAGGACATTCATCCCGAATTTGCGCAGGTCATCAATGACTCCCGGGGGCGAACAGAGCCAGCTGCCGCCGCTCTGGGCACCGCCGCAGGATTCAAAGTTGTGTACGGTGGTTTCCAGATTGCCGTAGCGGAAATCGCCCTGCATGATAAAGTCGCGGACGGCTCCGAAACCTTCATATTCACCTTCCAGCGGCAGCCGGCGGGAGATCATGGAATCTCCGGTGGCGGTGCAGCGGAACCGGGGAGTTTTGAATGATGACATGGCAGATTTCTCCGGGGGTCAGAGGTTGGCGATGGCAGCGTTGATGATCTCAGTCGCTGCGTTGGGAGCGCAGGAGTTGATCGCCGGCTGGACTTCATATCCGCCGCGTTCAAAGCATTCCGGCATCGGAACGTAACCGGACTTGGTCTGGGAAAGTTCGATGATGAAGTTATACTTGAAGGGGGAGGCGGCGCGGATGGCACGGCTGATTCCGTTGAACGGTTCGCCGGGCAGAGAGATGAACGCCAGTTCTTTACCGAATTCGATGGCGGTCAGGCGGCAGCTGTGGGACGGAACGCTCTTTTCGTAGCAGTCGATGGTGCGCTGAGCAAAGTGACGGAGAGCCGCCGGAACTTTGTTGGCCAGATCCTGACTTTCAAAGTCGCCTTCTTTTTTGATATCGGGCACGGTGGCGAGGGTGTGTTTGGCTTCAGCGAGTTCTTCTTCAGTGACCTGACGGTGCGGAATGGTGACGGTGCCGTTTTTGACAACGATATCGCATTCGGGAAGTTTTTCCAGATCAAAGAGTTTGTCCATGACGATCTTGGCATAGCCGCGACCGATGCGGACCGCTTCGTCCATGCTGGTCTGCTTGATATCCTGACGGAAGTCGAAGTGGTTGATGTCTCCGGAAGCATCGTCAACCACCATGACCGGGACGCTGGTCTTGAGCTGATACTGGATCTCCTGGGCAAAACGTCCGTACCAGTCGGCGGAAACGACAGAGCCTCCGACGGTGTCACCATGGTTGGCAATGTTGCACATGATGGCGGAGATGCGGCCTTCCTGAACGATCTTCATGATGCTGATGGTGCGGTCGAAGTCGCTTTCGGGACGGTCGATTTCGGGGTTGCGCCAGCCGGGATTGGTGACAATGGTGCCGTTTTTCATGAAGTAGCGGCGGACAAAACCGTAGGGGTTGTTGTAGACGGAACCGACTTCGATTTCACCGGGAAGCAGGTTCATCAGAGCGCGGCGGAGGACCCGTTCGACAGCATCGAGGAGCCGTTCGTAGGCGTAGCGGGTGACATCGTCAAATTTGTCCCGTCCGGCATAGAAAGAGGGGCCGGTGTGGGTGTGGGTAGCGGAGATGATGAGGTTGTTGTGGAGCTCTCTGCCGAATTTTTCGACGATGAGTTTTTCCAGATCTTCAAAAAGTTCTGCGGTGATGCTGCAAATATCGAAGGTCATGAAGCCGCACTTGGTTCCGTTGGATTCGATGATCATGGCCTTGATGAAGAGGTCATCATACATACCGACGTTGGGGCGTTTGTTCATGTAGCCGGCAAGACCGACACCAACGGGGGGAGTGTAAATTTCCTGAGCGAAACCGATTTTGTACATAATTGGATCTCCTTATATTGTTGAAAAAAATGTACCTGAATTTAAGGTACAGCCAAAAGTTGTTTTATTCAAGCTGTTTTCCGGAGGAAAAATTACTTTTTGGGAATTTTTTGCGGCAGCCTTGACTTTGTGCCTGCAATGTACTATATTTAGGGACATTTTAAGGGAGGAACTATGAAAAAAATATGTTTGATGCTGTTCGCTGTATCGGGATTGATTCTGTCGGCTTCGCCGTTGTTTGAGAATAAAAAATCGAACTGGAATATCGTTGTTTCCGGACGGGCATCTGAAACTGAACTCTATGCCGCCCGGGAACTGCAATATTTTCTGCAGCGGATATCCGGAGTAAAACTGCCGGTGAATCAGGATGGAAAAATCAGTGCCGGAAACAGTATTGTTATCGGTACAGCCGGAACTTTTGCCAATCTTCCGGAGTCAGTGAAAAATTTTCCGGAGGGAGTTTCAGGCAAAGATTCACTGCGGGTCAAAACCCTTGACGGCAACCTCTATCTCACCGGAAATGTTCCCCGGGGTGCGCTTTATGCCGTTTACACTTTTTTGAAAAACACCATGGGTGTCCGCTGGTTCTCCGCCGGGAAAAACGGTGAATATGTCCCTGGAAAATCCCGCTTCGATCTGCCGCAGCTGGATATTTATGAAGCAGCCGGATTCAAATACCGGGGGTTCCACCTCTGCGGTCAGCATTATGACAAGGAGATGGAGACCTGGATGGCCCGCAATAAGATCAATATCATGCGCAGCGACCCGATCAGCAAAGCCAAATGGGTGAAAAACTGGAACGATCAGCGGATCGCCAAAGGTTTTCATATGATGTTTTCCACGCATAATGTGACGATTCGGGACAAAAAGGTTTTTGCCGAACATCCGGAATATTTCGCCGAGATCAACGGTAAACGGATGATCGATCAGCTCTGCTGGAGCCATCCTGAGGTGGAAAAAATCATGGTCGGACGGCTTCTTAAATACTGCCGGGAATATCCGGCAGTGGAGATCGTCAACCTTTCTGCTGCAGACAATATGAACTATTGCCGCTGCAAAGAGTGCGGCACCAAACCGGTGCATGAGATGTGGTTTGAGTTTTACAACAAGCTGTTTGCCGGAGTGCGCAAACAATTCCCGCATATCAAATTTGCCACCTTTGCTTATCAGGCGTACAAAAAAGTTCCGCAGTGCGATATGAGTTCATCGTCATTTATTGAATACTGCATGTATGACCGCTGTTACGTCCACCGTTACGGCAAGTGTGCGATGAATGATAAAGCTCTGAAAAATGTCGCCGAATGGCAGAAAAAATCTCTGCCGGTAGTGGTCTACGGTTATGAATTCGATGTTTTCAAACCCAAGGCTCAGACTCCGTTTTACTACATGATCTCCGATCAGATGAAAAAATTCCGGGCGGCCGGAATCGCCGGTGCAATCACCGAATGCAACCCCTTTAACTGGGTTTCGGCCAAACTTCCCAAAGGCAGTATCCCCAGCGCAAATCATAATAAACTGGCTATGTATCTTTATGCGGCGGCGTTGTGGAATCCCGATGTGGATCCGGATGCCGTCATCCGGGAATACTCTGAAGCCGCCTACGGTAAAGCTGCGCCGTTTATGGCTGATTATGCGATGAAAATGGGGAAAAGCTGGGATAAGATGAAAAATCACTATTCCTACTTTTTCAATTCCCCTTTCGGCTGTGCGGAAAGTCTGCTTGACCGCAAGCTGATCTCCGATGTTGAAGCCCTGTTCCGTAAAGCTGATGCAGGTGTCAAAGCGGAAAAAGATCCGGCTCGACGGGGTGTCATCACCGCCAACTTTGACGAAGAACGGCGGGTTTTCAATGTTTGGAAAAGTTTTTATCAGAACAGTGTTTCCTCCAAATCCAGTATGAAATTACTGCTTCCCCGGGCAAGAAAGCCGTTGGATTTTTCCGGCTGTGCGCCGTTTGACCGTTTTGTTACCAAAAATGGAAGCCAGCCGGCCAAGCCGTGGAGCATCCGGATGAATTATGATTCCAAAGCCATCTATCTTGAGGTGAAATGTCAGGATGAGGATATGAAAAATCTGGTTGCCGCCCGCGATAAAGATGATGAAAAAGTCTATACCGATGAGTGCATTGAACTCTTTTTCGCCGTCCCCAATGACACCCGGGGCATCTACCGCCATCTGGTTGCCAATCCCAACGGCACTAAATATGACACGGTCGCTCTGGGGGGATTCACCTTTGACCTGGCGTGGAATCCGAAATGGCAGGTGAAGGCGGTCAAAAATCAGGACAATTGGCAGCTGCAGATAACCATTCCTTTTGCCGGGCTGGATGCTGCTTCTCCGAAACCGGGCGATGTGTGGGGGTTTGCGGTGAAACGTTCCAACGGCGGCAGAAAATTTGCCAATTCCGGATTCCCGGATGCAACTTATCATGACCAGAATGCATTCGGATTCATCCAGTTCACCGATCAATTTGAAAATGTTCCGGCATACCTCGGTGCTCTCAAGCAGAATGCGGAAAAGGCCGGAGAACTTCAATCCCAGCTGGAAAAATTCGGTTTCGCTCTCAAGATGAGCCGGAGTGCCGGTGAGATGGATCAGATCGGCAGTGATGGTAAGTTGTATATATTCCGTCATACTCCGGCGACGAAGTACAAGGCGGAACTCTTTACCGGAAAGGTGTTCCCGGCGTTGAATAACGGTGCGCTGGTGATTTTCTCCGGTTGGGGCCATATGCCGGTGGATAAGTATTTCAAAGATCCGAAACTGAAAGTAAAATGGTCCGGATGGAATGCCGATAGGGGACGGAAAACTTTCAATGTAAAACCCGGAACCTGGTCCACTGCTCCGGAAAATATCGAAAGATTGCTCAAACGGGGAATCGCCCCTTCCAGCGGCTTCCTGCCGGAAAATCCGGGTGTCTGGGATGAGCTTGGCCAAATCAAACTCAAAGACGGACGGTTCGCCGCTTTCCTGATGACCACCCGGGTCGGTAAGGGAATGCTGGTGGTGACCAGCGGAGATTTCGGATTCAGCGGAGGTCTGACCATGTTCGGGAAAAATGTCTCCCAGACCGTCAAGCTGATCAGAAATCTCTA
>JAZRNP010000123.1:0-2262 GCA_045648225.1 Victivallaceae bacterium
GTCACCTTCCATGATGGAGCGGTCCATGAAGGCACCGGGGTCACCTTCGTCAGCGTTACAGACGATATATTTTTCATCAGCCTGAACACCGGCAGCGATCTTCCATTTGAGACCGGTGGGGAAGCCGGCACCGCCGCGGCCGCAGAGACCGGAGTTGAGGACTTCCTGAACGACCTGATCGCGGCTCATGTCAAAAAGACATTTGGCGAGGGCCTGATAACCTTCGTTGGCGATGTATTCGCTGATATCTTCGGGATCGATCAAACCGCAGTTACGCAGAGCGATACGTTCCTGTTTGGCATAAAAGCTCATCTTGGCATAGTCGGCGACCCGGGCTTTGAGCTGGGGTTCGACGAAAAGCAGACGTTCGACAAATTCTTTACCGACGATGTGTTTTTCAACGATTTCGTCGGCATCTTCCGGAGTGACCTGAACGTAGAAAACGTTATCCGGCATAACTTTGACGATGGGGCCCTGGGCGCAGAAACCGAAGCATCCGGTCTGCACAACCTTGACATCATTTTCCAGACCGTGTTTCTTAATGGCAGCGGTCAGATTTTCCATCAGTTCTTTGGAGTTGGAAGCATGGCATCCGGTACCGCCGCAGCAGAGCAGTTCTTTTTTGACGGAATGGATATCGTGTTCAGCGGTTTCACGCAAAACGAGTTTGCCTTTGCATTCATTGTAGGCGGCAAAGAGACAATCTTTAGAAACGATTTTGTTCATGAGTTACCCCTGTTTCTTGTATTCATTGACAATTTCAACAGCCTTGGCGGGGGTGACTTTGCCGTAAACCTTGCCATTGACCATCATAACCGGAGCCAGACCGCAGGCACCGACGCAGCGCAGAGCGGAAATGGAGAAAAGACCGTCTTCGGTGGGATGGGTATCAGCCTTGACGCCGAGAACGCGTTCCAGTTCGGAAAGGACCTTTTCAGCACCCTTGACGTAGCAGGCGGTTCCCATGCAAACGTCGACGCAATATTTGCCTTTGGGTTCGGTGCTGAAGTAGTTATAGAAGCTGACCACACCGGAAACCTGAGCTTCGGTGAGGAAAAGTTTCTGTGCAACATACTGCTGGACTTCACGGGGCAGATAGCCGAAAATAGCCTGCGCCTTGTGGAGCACCTGGATCAGTCTTCCGCGCCGCCGTTCATCATTACGGTCAACGCCGAGGGTTGCGATAAAAGCATCAAGCTCAGCGAACTTGGCTTCAGCTCCCTCCGACAATTTTTTGCAACAACTCATAATTTTCTCCCTTTTAATAGTTTATGGTCGAATTGCATTTAATGTTTAAATATCTCTTTGCCTGCGGAGTCGGAATTTTGATTTGATCAACATTCCACTTTTCCCGCAAGGTACAAAACTACAAGGGTAAAATATAGCACTGTTTCAAATCAATTGCAAATCATTTTTCCGCATTTCAAAAAACTATTTGATAAAAAAATATCAATATAAAAATAGCAAGGTGTAAAATATAAAAAAAAACACTTTTTAACATACCGGAGATTGCAAATCGCTATCTTGCAGACTACATTAAATGAACGTCACTGCATTTTCTATGGAGATTTGAATGTGGGCAATGCAAAAAAATACCAGATAGATATGTGCCATGGGCCGCTTTTCAGCAAAATCGTCATATTCACCCTGCCGCTGATCGCCGCCAATGTAATCGGTACTCTTTTCAATTCCGCTGACATGATCGTCGTCGGACGCTTCGCCAACGCCAACGCTCTGGCAGCAGTCGGAGCCACCGGCGGATTGACCATGCTGGTACTGAACCTCTTTTTCGGACTGAGTTCCGGAGTGAGCGTGCTGGCTTCCCGCTTCATCGGAGCCCGGGACAGAAAATCGCTTTCCAAAACCGTACACACCGCCATGACCGTCGCCACATACGGCGGAAGTGCCATGGCGATCCTCGGGATCATCATCTCCAAACCGATACTGCAGTTAATGGGAACACCTCCGGAGATCCTGCACAAAGCGTGTATATATATGTGGATTTACTGTGCAGGGATCCCGTTTGTCGTGATCTATGCTTTCGGCAGTGCCATACTGCGGGCGACCGGCGACACCCGGCGGCCGCTTTACTACATGATCTACTGCGGTATCATCAACGTACTATTGAACCTCTTTTTTGTCATTGTCTGCAAAATGGATGTTGCCGGAGTGGCCATTGCCACCAAGTTCGCAAACTTTCTTTCAGCGGTACTGGTCATCCAGGCTCTGCGCCGGGCGACCGATGTCACCCGCTTCAGATGG